>CAZFWL010000267.1:0-5034 GCA_964522775.1 uncultured Halomicronema sp. | reverse complement strand
TGAAGACCGTTCTCATTGTCGAAGACGACATGATTAACGCCCGCGTCTTTTCGAAGATTTTGTCGAAACGGGGCGGTTTTGACGTTAAGCACACAGAAGATGTGGCCGAAGTCATGGAGATCGCTCGCGATCGCCAAGCCGATATCATTTTGATGGATGTCTCCCTGGCGCACAGCCTCTTTGAGGGCAAACCCGTCGATGGCATCAAAATCACCCAAATGCTGAAAGCCGATCCCGTCACCGCTGACTTGCCCGTTATTTTAGTCACGGCCCACGCTATGCAGGGCGATCGCGAAAACTTTCTCGCCCAAAGCGGAGCCGACGGTTACATCAGCAAGCCCGTCATCGACCATCAGAAATTTATTGATGACATTGCTGCCCTGATGCCGCAATCATAACAGTATACTTGTACTATTTTGCAAGCGCTTAATGCGTTGTTGTTTGCCGCAGCTGGCTGGTACTAGCCACTAGCCTTAAGCTATTGCTCTGAGCAAAGCGTCACCATGAGCAGGCCAGGAGCTGCCTGATTAAACTCAGGTAGGGTGTTTTGGTCGCTTTGGTTAGGCAAGCAAGCTACTTCAATCGCTAAAAATGAATAGTGATGCTGGCTTAGGAACACAACAGTGTTGAAAAGACCTTGTCCCTGCTGCGATCTCCTGACTCAAGCACCCTCATACCCTGCTACTCTCACACCCTCCCCCCTTCGTCATGCAACTCCACCTCTCCACCTGGCCCGAAATCGAGGCCTACCTCCAGACCTCTAAGGGCATCATTTTTCCCATTGGCTCTACCGAACAGCATGGTCCAACCGGACTCATCGGTACCGATGCCATTTGTGCGGAGACCGTGGCGCGGGGCGTTGGCGAGGAAACTGGAGCGGTCATCGGCCCCACCATCAACGTGGGCATGGCACTGCACCACACCGCCTTTCCCGGCAGCATGAGTCTGCGACCCAGCACGCTGATTGCCCTGATTCAGGACTATGTGAAACCGCTCGCACGCTATGGGTTTGAGCGGTTCTTTTTCATCAATGGTCACGGCGGTAATGTGGCAACGCTAAAAGCCGCCTTCTCAGAAACTTATGCTCATCTGGCCGATCTTGGCATCGAAAATGCCGGGCAGGTCCGGTGCAAGGTCGCGAACTGGTACATAGCGAGATCGGTATATGCGATCGCGAAAGAACTCTACGGCCACCAAGAAGGCTCCCACGCCACTCCCAGCGAAGTCGCGCTCACCCAGTTCGCCTATCCCGACCACATAAAACAGGCGACTCTCAATCCAGAGCTTGCCCCCGCTGGCCATCCCATCTACAGCGCCGCTGATTTTCGCGAGCATTACCCCGATGGGCGCATGGGCTCTAATCCTGCTCTCGCCACCCCAGAACACGGCCAGCGACTGTACACAGCAGCCGTGAAAGAACTCAGCAGCGATTACCTGCAATTTCTCGCCACCGATTAAAGCGATCGCATCAGCAAAAAAAGAAGCACTCCCTGTGTGAGAGTACTGCTTTTGCCCCATGGACTTCCCACCAGGAAGTTGCCCCTAGAAATTGTCAGACTCGGCAGCCTGACCTAAATAGGTATATCAGCGTTAAACCGCCGCTAGATATTCGCGCAATTCGCTGCGATGGTGCCGTAGTTTGCTGATGGCTTGCTTTTGCAATTGGCGAACCCGCTCGCGGCTGACATTCAAGCGGCGACCGACCTTTTCAAGGGATAGCGGATTGCCATCTTGCAGACCAAAACGCAGTGTCAAAACTTCCTGCTGCTGAGGAGTTAATGACGCAATCAAGTCACGTAAATCTGACTTCAGAGCGCGTTCTGTCGCAAAATCTTCGGGAGAATCGTCATCGGACTCAAGCAAGTCTGCCAGCTCCGTATCCTGATTGTCGCCGACCCGCAATTCCAGTGAGAGGGGACGCCGCGATAGGCGCATACAATCACGCACCCGCTTGGGAGTGAGGTCGAGCTGGTCTGCCACTTCCTCAATGGTGGCCGTACGACCTTTCTGCTGGGTAATTTGGCGCTGAGCTTTTTTGATTTTGTTCAGTGTCTCAGTGACGTGAATGGGAAGACGCACAACGCGACTCTTTTCTGCGATCGCCCGCGTCATCGCCTGCCGAATCCACCAGTAAGCGTAAGTACTAAAGCGGTAGCCCTTGGCAGGGTCAAACTTTTCAACCGCTCGGTTTAAACCAATGGATCCTTCTTGGATCAGATCAAGCAAGTCCAAATTGCGGTCCGTATACTTTTTCGCGACCGAAACCACGAGTCGCAAATTTGCCTCGATCATTCTGTGCTTGGCTCGTTTGCCCGCTCGCACAATCTGCTTGAGATGGGAAACATCGACCTTGGCTTGCTCGGCCCACTCTGACATAGAGGGCTCATGCTGTAGCGTTTCAGTCAGTTCCTCATAAATGGCCTCAAAGGGCATCATTTGCTGCACTTGCTTACCCAACTGAATTTCCTCTTCATGGGTGAGCAACGGCACACGACCGATGGACTTCAAGTAAGAATAGACAGCGTCAGAAGATTTTTTGCTGGGCATAAAGCTTGTTAGAGATTTTGGGCAGTGTATCCACTATCCACAAAACTTCACATTGACGCATCATTCCTGAGAAAGAGATCGCGAGAAATGCCTGAATTCTGAAAATTTTGCTCACGGGGCGATCGCAGACATCAGATCTTCTCACCATCCTCGGAAAATGACTCTCTGACCTTCAAACTACGCCCGTGAGTCACAAGCGAACAGAAACCGTTCCCAAGCGCATCGAGAGTGCCCCAACCTAACAATTGCCCGACTCGTCTCCATCCTCAGTACAGTTAGTGACAGCACTGTTGCAGCTCAGTTTATGAATTCTCCTAGTCCCGATTCCGCCACATTGCCCGTACCGCCTGGCAAATTTGGATTACCGATCCTTGGCGAAACCCTCAGCTTCTTTCGCGATCGCAACTACGCCGCCCAAAAACATCAACAATACGGCCCTGTCTTCAAAACTCGACTACTCGGCAATCCGACCATCTTTGTCAAAGACAACGACGCCAATGCATTTGTCTTAGGCCGAGAAAACGAATACTTTCAAGTCACCTGGCCACCCAGCACTCGCGCTCTACTAGGGACGCTGTCCTTAGCGTTGCAAACCGGCGACGTTCATCGAAATCGACGCAAGCTTTTGGCCCAAGCATTTATGCCGCGAGCACTCTCAGGCTATCTCGATGCAGTGCAGAGCATCACCGAACAATACGCCGATCGCTGGGCCAGTCAGTCTTCACTCACGTGGTATCCCGAACTGCGCAACTACACCCTAGATGTTGCCTGCAAGCTGCTCGTAGGGCTAGATCAGGGTTCACAAACTCGCTTAGGACAATTATTTGAAACCTGGGGCGAAGGACTCTTTTCGATTCCGCTAGCGCTGCCCTGGACCCGGTTTGGCAAAGCGAAACGCTGCCGAAAGCTCCTGCTGGATGAGATTGAGCAAACCATTGTGACGCGGCAACAATCTGCTGACCTCAGTCAGGATGCCCTGAGTCTCCTGATCCAAGCGCAGGATGACGACGGTCAGGGCCTCAGTCTAGAGGAGTTGAAGGATCAGATTTTGCTCCTGCTGTTTGCCGGACATGAAACGCTGACCTCCGCGATCGCCTCATACTGCCTGCTCATCGCTCAGAATCCAGTTGTGTGGGAACAGTTACGCGCCGAGCAGTCTACCTTTGCAGCAGCGCCCCTAACGTTGGAGACCTTGAAGCAAATGACCTATTTAGATCACGTGCTGCAAGAGGTTCTGCGACTGGTGCCCCCAGTCGGCGGTGGGTTCCGCACTGTTCTGCAAAGCTGCGAACTGAATGGCTATCAAATTCCTAAAGGTTGGATGGTCCTCTACGAAATCAATCAGACACATTTGAATCCCGAAGTCTACCCAGAGCCTGAAACCTTTGAGCCGGGCAGATTTGCCGATAATACTAGTCGCGCTAAATATAGCTACGTACCCTTTGGCGGCGGTATTCGCGAGTGTCTTGGCAAAGAATTTGCCCGCCTAGAAATGAAACTGTTTGCCATTCACCTGCTCCGCCACTACACCTGGGAACTGCTGCCTGATCAAGGTTTGAGCTTGGTGACAGTGCCGACCCCTCACCCTCGCGACAATCTCCAGGTATGCTTTACCCCGATCACGGCTAGCTAAGCTTCTGCACCACCGTTGACCACCAAGATTTCACCCGTCCTAATCAGGCGTAACCTCGCTGCTATGCCGCCCAGGTGCCTACCCATGCTTGGCCAACCTCCTTTGGCAAACATCACACTCATCCTGTAATTTGAATGCACCTCAGCTTCCCTATCTCTGACCGATAGCTGCGTTGGCTAACTGATTTTGATGCCCCGTCGATAGCTCCTTGTCGCCCTGGTACCACCTGACACCATCTACTTTTACAAACATCAAGCTTGTCCCCCGCCTCTGACCCACTGACGCAGAAAGCTCGTTGAGGACCGACATTACCACCGCTAGATGTAGTGGTTCGCACAAACATGGCGGCACTTTTAACACTCTCTTCAGAGTCCCAAATCTTAAATTTGTTCTCCAAAATTCCTCTCCAATGGCAGCGGAAGATCGGGTACTCTAGTAAATCTCAGTCGATCCTACCGGCTGTCCCAGCGAGTCTGCACCACGTCCCATTCACTGAGATAACCGCCGTGCCTATTTCTATGCGTACTGCTCACGAAGATTTTCCACACCGCGCTTTCAGATTGCTGTAGCCCTGAGCTCACAACGCATTCGACATGAGGATAAACGCGATCGTCGTCGGTCGTGCAGCATTAGTTTCGCTTTTAGCAGCACCAGCACAGCGGCAAATCTTGGAGGTACAGTGTGGAACCAGCCCTCGACGGTATCTGGCAACAGGTCTTGGACGAACTACAAGAACAAATGGGCCGTCCCACCTTTGAAACCTGGATCAAGCCTGCGCGGCCTCAAGATCTTTCTGAACAAACCATCACGATCGCCACGCCGAATCCATTTGCCCGTAACTGGTTGCACAAGCA
>CAZFWL010000266.1:0-5056 GCA_964522775.1 uncultured Halomicronema sp. | reverse complement strand
AGCGGTGTTGCTGAGGCGCTGTTAGATGCGCAGGTAGCCGCTCAAGTAGTGCGCTTAGGCGTGCCTGATGTCTTGGTTGATCATGCCACCCCTGATCAGTCCAAGGTGGCCCTTGAGCTGACACCATCGCAAATGGCTAGCACCATTCTCGATAAGTTTCAGATGTCGGAACTATCAGAAACGACCTTGCAGAAGACCTGATAGTTGGCGATCGCTGATTCACTCATTTGTAAACACATAAGTGCAGGGGCGAGTCTCTCGCCCCTTTCTTTTTGTCGGACTGGCGAGTGAATCAATCTTGCGATTGTTCTCCTCACTCAACTTCTCCCTGCATGAGTAAGCTTGACTTGAAGCACAGCCCTATACCGTGTAGACAGTATCTCTGAACAGGACAGTTTGAAGCGGATTTTTTCATAATTAAGCTTCTTACACTGAGCCTCCTAAAGATAACGATCTCCATCATTATCTTTAGGATGATAAATCCTACGTGAATAGTAATTTTGGCGGCTAAATTCTGCTTGACTGCTATTATAAAATGCTGCTTCAATAAGTCCAGAGCATATCCTACAACCTCTCAAAGATATTGATCTGATTTAGGAAATTACTTTTTGTATATCCGACATTTTGTCTCCAGAGACTGACGCAGTTCAACGTAGAAACTCAGTATATTTCTTATTATCCAATGCTATAGAGCTTGATAATGGGCTGAGTACTGGTAGGAAAATTGACTGGAAATTATTTATTTAATTGCATATAAAAAGCATGGCTAATTATTTTTACATCATGCTAATTAAATTAAATGTGAATTTTTGGAATTCATGGATTAGAAAATTTAATGTCATAGCTGATTTACGTAGAGCTGACTTTAAAGGAGGTGATTTGAAAACGGCTGATTTTCACGAAGCTCTTTTACATCAAGCAAGCTTTTATAGAGCTAGTCTTTTCAGGGCCGATTTCCACGGATCTATCCTACATAGTGCTGATCTAAGCGAATCTGATCTTCGTCAAGCTGACTTTCAATCAGTTATACTTTTTCAAACTAATTTTTATAGGTCTAATCTTGATGGCGCTGACTTTAGAAGAGCTAACCTGAGTGAATCTGGGCTAAGTGAAGATGATTCTTATCTTATGGCTGAGGATAATTTCCCTTTTCTTTATAGAGTTATTCTCAATAGGGACGATAATAGTGATCTCAGGCTGGCTAATGCACGTAAATTTGTTGATCGCGTTACTGAATTGCGCCGGGTAAAACTAAGCAGTACAAACTTTACTGATGCTAGTCTTTTTCGGGTGAACTTCTACCGATCCAACCTTCAAAAGGCTGTTTTTAAGGGCGCTAGCCTTGTTGAAGCTAATCTAGATAGAGCAAACTTAAGGCAGTCTAACTTTTGCGAGGCGAATCTCAGTGGAGTCACATTACGTGAAGCTGAAATCTGTGGAGCTAACCTTAGCGGTGCCGATTTTAGCGGTGCTGATCTCAGAAGCTCTAACTTACATATGTGTGAGCTGAGTGCTGCTCTGCTCACTGCCGCTGACTTTGAGAGCGCTAACCTTAGTCGAGCTAACCTTAATGGTTCCATTTTCCGTGGAGCTAATCTCAAGGGAGCTAACCTTACTGGCGTTCAGGCTCTGAATACGAGTTTTGAATCAGCAGTTTTAACTGGAGCCTGTATCGAGGACTGGAATATTAATTCTGAAACCATCTTGCAAAATATTGTTTGTGAGTACGTTTATTTAAAGTACGACTCTCAAAGACAAGAGTATATTGAACGCCGCCCTCACGATCCCGATAAAATCTTTGCTGATGGAGACTTTTCTAAACTTATTCAACAAGCTCAAAGCACTGTCGATCTTATTTTTCGCGATGGTATCAATTGGGAGGCCTTTGCTCACTCTACTCAACAGCTTCAAGTGGAGGCAGGTGCTGTTGATCTCCATATTCAATCGATTGAGAATAAAAAAGACGGCGACTTTGTGATTCGAGTGAATACTCCTCAGGGGCTAGATAAATCAGAAATACAGCGCTTTCTGGAACACGAATATAAAAAATCTCTTCAAGCTATAGAAGACCAGTATCGCAACCAATTACAGGCTAGGGATGATCAAATTTCCCTTTATCGTGAGCAGAGTGCTAACTTGTGGGAAATAGCAAAATTAGCAGCTAAACAGTTGCCAATTAATTTGGAGGGGACATTTATTTTGGGAAATCAATACAATATGGAAAATGCTAAATTTGGAGGTGGTTTTGCCGCCGAAGGGGGAACCCAAATAGGAGGTTCTTTTCAGGAATCTTCTGTCTCAATTGGTCGAGATGCAACTGGTAGTGTATTGCAATCAGGGGATAAAAATACTACTTCAATGCAGTTTCGACAAGCAGTTCTGCCTCAAGAAGAAGAAGTTGATATTCGAGCTGAACTAGAGGCTCTTAGTAAACTACTTGTATCACTACAGGCTCCTGATCAACGGAAGATAGAGAATGCATTAGAGGATGTAACTGAAGAGTTGAGTAAATCTGAACCCGATAAAGATGAACTAGGACAGGCGCTAGATCGGGCAGTTAACTATGCTCAGAAAGCAGAAAGATTTGCCTCAACTATTGATAAGCTGCGCCCCCATATGGAGAAATCTGTGGCTTGGCTAGGCAAAAACTGGTATAAATTGCTGTCGGCTGTATGCCTGACAGTTTGATTCATTGCTACATGAATCAAATTCACCATAAAATATTCATTAGTACAGCAGAAATCGTTGCTATTGAACAACTTATAGCAATTCCCTTTTTCTTCGTGCCGAAAATGCTGTGACTAGCAGGATTAATAGGCCATAGACAAATTGATTCCTGTTAGGCATGAGCCTTATGGAAATTGAGATCCGTTGGCGTGAGGGTGCAGTGCTGATGCATTGGATTGCGCTATCTATAATTTTGGAATGTGACAGTGACGGCCGATGAGCAACTCAGTCTCTCGGTATATTGCTGAATGGAATAGAGGCAAACTGGGAATGCCTTACTCGCAAATGATAAGACTCCCCCATGGCTCCCAATGATATTGACCACCTACAAGCTTTGCTGGCCCGAGTCTTTGCATTTTCGCCTGCCGATCTTGCTGTCAACCGCATGGGCATGATGTCAGACGCGCAAAAGACTCGCATCACCCAAACCCACTCTGCGAATTGCCAAACTGCCTGGCAGATATTCGCCCTAATTTTTAGCTTAGGTCTGTTGGGGTTTACGGCAGCCATGATTAGCTCTGAATATCCGCTCATGGAATCTTTGTTCATTTATTTTGGCTTCACGGCTTTTTGGGGCCTCATTGTGTGGGCGTTCATGGTTTATCAGCGACAGCAGATCCAGCGGACTCTGCGGCAGGGCGATGTGCAGCTTGTGGCTGGCCAGATTCAGCTTTTTACGGAGCGAAGTGGGAGAGTGCAGCACCGATATTTCTGCATCGGCAGGCATAAGTTTAGGCTCGACAATTATGCACATTTTGCGGCGCTACAAAAATCTGGCATCACCGGACGAGAAGCCACTATGTACGTTTCATCCCCATGGCGCAGCTTGTTGTCTGTGTTGTTGCAAGCTTGATGGCGATCGCTCAATCATTGCCCCACTCGTCGGCCCCACAAATAGCTAGAGTTAGTGAATGCTCGGGCGGGCGTTGCCGAATTATCTATACCCTTAGGCGTTAACTGTCAGCAGTTTTGGTGATGTGCTCAGGGCACTATAACCGCAAGTCACCTTCACAAAAGGGGGCGGGTGCCAGCTAACTTGCAGGGATGAGGACGAGCACAGAGCCGACGGTGACATCTGACGTTACTTAGCAGAGGCATCGCATTTCAGTCAAACAGACAGTTAATATGATTTGGCTGAAAATACAAAGTAAGTACCGCCGCTGGCCTGCACTGTTGGGCAGCAGCTACACGTCTGTGCCGATTCTGGAATTCGAGGAACCCGTTATGGTGAGCGAACAAGATATAAAGCACCTACGTCGGTGCGTAGAACTTGCAGCCGAGGCAGTCGCCCTCGGTGATGAGCCCTTTGGCTCCGTGTTAGTAGCCGCAGACGGAGCAGTGCTTTTTGAAGACCACAACCACGTGGCCTCAGGGGATAACACCCGACATCCAGAATTCGCGATCGCTCGGTGGGCAGCGGAAAATATGACCCCGGAGGCCAGAGCCGCAGCCACGGTTTACACGTCTGGTGAACATTGTGCAATGTGTGCCGCTGCCCACGGCTGGGTCGGGTTGGGACGTATCGTGTATGCGAGTTCTACCGAGCAATTGGTAACCTGGCTGACCGAGCTCGGAGCGCCAGCTATGCCCATCCGACCTATACCCATCCATGAAGTTGTTCCCACCGCGATCGTTGAGGGGCCAGTGCCAGGTCTTGCCGAACAGGTACATGACTTACATCGTCGTTTCCACAGCAAGGCAACGTTAAGTCCGCAGTAACTCCTATCTGGTTCTTCTGGGGGCGAAGTGACAGCAGTCAGAACAATTTTTTGCGTTGGTCGTCACAAGTTGAGCAGGGCCAATGCTCAACATTCTTGGTTGCTACAGCAGTCATGATGAGCGGGACGAGGAGCCATGCTGTAGGTTCCATTTCCCTGGTGTGGCCTGTTGTCGGTGGCGCTGTCAGCGCATTTGTCTTCTAGTGCTTGCAAACCAGTATTTCATCCCAACCTGCAGAACAGTAACGGTTGACTCACCTATGATTAGACGCACAATTGACTCTGACCACACTGCCCTAATGGCCTTGGCAAGTGCCTCTGGTCTGTTTGAATCGGAACAAATCGAGCTGCTGGCAGCAATGCTGAAGTCGCCCGGAGAAAATGATATCTGGTTCACTGATGAAGCTGAAACGGGTCCCGTTGGGGTCGCTTATTTGGCTCCTGAAAAAATGACCCATGGGACTTGGAATCTGTACTGGATCGCTGTTCATCCTGATCAGCAACGACAAGGCCGAGGTCAGGCTATCTTGAACCACATTCAACAATGGCTCAGAGGGCAGCGGGTCAGAATCCTGTTAGTTGAGACCGCTGGGACGGATGATTTCGACTAT
>CAZFWL010000265.1:2851-5059 GCA_964522775.1 uncultured Halomicronema sp. | reverse complement strand
CGTCCCTATAGATTCCTCCGAGGTTTCGTCAGCGGTCGTTTCTGTCTTTTATTCGACTTCTTCGACCATCAAATCTTCTGCGGCTTGGGCAATTTGCGTCTCAGCCACAACGGGGGTTTCTGTTTCGCCCAGGTTAGCGGCGATCGCCTCGCCCTTATTGCCGGTAAATTGCGCCACCAGCAGCACCATGCAAAAAGTCGCTAGCACTGCCAAGCTGATTAAAATCTCTCGCACAAAGCCTCTCCCGCAATTACAAATAGCAACGCTAATTAGTCTACCGAGATTCGTGTCCCCTGTAAGACTCAGAAACGAAACCAAGGTTGCTACGAGTCAAGACCCTGGCAAGATGGGAAATTGGACCAATTACCTGATTACTTGTTCACCCTCATACCCTGCCACACTGGGACTATCGCCACATCTTGTTCTCGAGGTCGCGCACTTGGCGTTCTAGGCGATCGAGCCGTCCCCGCAGTTCATCCATTTCCCGTTGCTGGGGCACGCCCAAATCTTGCAATACGTTACGCAACTGCCGCTGAATCTGCTCATCAAAATTGGCAGACTCCCCTGAAAACTGAGTCATGATGTCATCTACAAAGCGGCTGGCCTGATCCGGGTTAATGCGACCTTCGCGGACCCACTCGTCGCTCACCTCACGCAACCGCTCGGCCACCAGAGAAGTGGTGCCGATGCCAATCATCATGATTTGACGGAGCAGGTTGTTGGTATCCATGTCGCCTCCAGAAGTCGGTTGAGTGTACTCAAAGTACCGTTTTATTGTGACAAAGAACCGCGATCGCGCTTAGCTGAACAACCGAACCAATTCAGACATCTAGCTGTGGTCGGAAGTTGGGGCGATCGCGACGGCAGTACATTAGATGAGCCGATTGCCGTTGGGCAATTTTCCTGTTGAATAACTGCTAAGTGTGAATCAAACCATGGTCATTGAATGGCTGGAAATCCGAGTGTCGGTTGAAAATCGCGAACGTTATATTCAGATTGATGATGAAATCTGGACGCCTGCGCTTCAGCAATATGACGGTTTTGTCTCCAAAGAGACTTGGATTTCTCCTGACGATCCAGAGTTGGTGATCTTTATGATTCGCTGGCAAACCCGCGACCAGTGGAAAGCGATTCCAGAAGACGAGCTCACCGTGATCAATCAGCAATTTGATGAGGCGCTGGGCTTTGATTACACCATGGTTGCGTCGAAGGAATACCAAGTTCGTCGGTTTCCCGTGAGTCGGGAATCCACACGCTAGGATACGAGTGGACTTTGGGGATAGACCGCAATGCCACTGTGCCCGCGCTGCGACAACCAGGTGAAAGCGACAGATCTCGTCTGTAGTCGCTGCCGTCTCCAGCTCAAGGCCCACGGACATCCCAGTATTGAACTGCATCAAGCCACCACGGACGAAGTGCTGTGCAAAACTTGTGCTTACGATGCCGATGACACTTGCACGTTTCCCCAACGGCCCTACGCTCAGACTTGCACTCTCTACCAATCCATTACGGCCGAGGCCGAGCGCGAAAAAGGCCAAGTGCGATCGCCCCAACCTGCACCTTCATTGGCGATTATTTGGCAGCGCTATCGAGTGTGGATTATTTTGCTGGCCATCTTTGGCGTTAGCTTGCTCATCACGGTCTTTTAGCACGCGCTGCAAATCACGATGAGACGCTGCTGGTTTTGCTTGAAGGGCAATCGCCGGGCAAGCTCATTCACAGCAGATGCAAGATCAACCAGTTGGGATAAGCAAACACTCGGTTCTCGTTGGTTAAGCACACAAAGGTGGCAACCACGGGATAAAAGGAAAGCAAAATTAAATAAGAGGCGAGGGCTAACCCCAGTACCAGTCCGATCGGTAACATCAACGCAAAAACTAACGCCAACGCGACCACCGCAAAGATGAACGGAATCACCAAAATTAGACAGGTAATCGTATAGTTCAAAGCCTCGCGGGCATTTTCTTTGACGACTTTGTCTTGGGTGGTGAGAAAAATGCTCAGCGGGACAGCAAAGCGTAACAGGCCCAAGCCATTCGCCATAAAAGAATCACTAAATAAGATGTACAGCGAAATGCTGGCCAGCATGGAGACAGAGCCATGGGCGATCGCTGACATCACCTGTGGGGTGAGGTCCTTTTGTTGAGGCTTTTTGGGCGTGGTTCGGCGCTGACGGCGAACCGGATTCGCTTCGGTCGAGGGCCTTGC
>CAZFWL010000265.1:0-2841 GCA_964522775.1 uncultured Halomicronema sp. | reverse complement strand
GGAATGACCGCGCTGTCGTAGACAAAGCGTGAGTCGCTGGTGGTGCTCGGCTGATCAACCGGGAGCTCGGTATTTTGAGCAGTCCCTGAAGCGATAGGCGTGCCCTCGTCGAACGGATTGTTGTCAGCGGGTAATGGCGGCGGTGGGGTAGCAACTTTAGGGCTCGCAGCCTGAGTCGATGGCTGGCTTTCTGTGACGGTTAATGGTGATGGTGGCTTTGCCGATGAGCGGGCTGAGGATGATTGTGGAGTCGTCTCAGTCGTCGACATCAAGTTGTCGAGGGCGTTGGTAGCCCATTGCCGCACTTGAGGAATTTCACTCTTCGCGAGTTGTTCACAGAGGGCGATCGCATGCAGATCGCGATCATCGCGGTAATAGGCTTGAGCCAGCCACATTTGCGCTTGAAAAAACTGCTTGGACTTACGGTTGGTTGTTTCCTTGCAGAATTGCTCTAGGTTCGCGATCGCGTTGGGATAACGCCCTCGCTTGAAAGCGATCGCCCCATCTTGATAGAGCTTGACAGAGGAATGGTCCATGGCACTAAGGCTAAAAATGCTGAGCCATCGGCTGTCTCTAACATGCCCAGCCTCTTTCAGTGCTAAGCAAAACCAGGGATAAACGCTAGTCAGTATTTACAGATCTTTAGACGCAGCCCTATCCCTTTCGCACGCTTGTGAAAGTTTGAGAACGGTGTATTTCAAACAGACTTGATGTTTCTCGATGTAATAAAATTTTGGCGATTTTCATTCCCCCTATGAAAAAGTCGCAATCATGATGAGTGAGTGCTCATGACAAATTCTTCTCCAGAACCCGCGCCAACCCCCGGCGCGATCGCTCAGTTTTTTGACTTCGAAGGGTTGCAAACCAACCTGCGCACCGAAATTATCGCGGGTATTACCACTTTCATCACGATGGGCTACATCCTCGTGGTGAACCCGGCTTATCTTTCGAACGCCATCTTTTTGCAAGAAAGTGGTGATCTCTTCGGCGAGCTGGTGGTGGCCACTGGCGTCTCCGCGATGATCGCTACCTTGATTATGGGTATTGTGGCCAAATATCCCATCGCTCTTGCCCCTGGCATGGGGTTAAATGCCTTTTTTGCCTTTTCCGTCGTGTTGGAATTGGGCATCGATTGGCGCGTGGCCCTAGCGGCTGTCTTTATCGAAGGGTTGATCTTTATTGCCCTCACTCTGACCAATTTGCGGGCGGCGATCATTACCGCCATTCCCGAATGTTTGAAACGGGCCGTGGCTGCTGGTATAGGCATGTTCATTGCCTATATCGCCCTCTCCGGTGATCCAGAGGTCGGAGGCGCAGGCATTATCGTGGCATCGCCAGCCACCACTACCACCCTGGGTAATCTGGCCCAGCCCGAAACGCTAATGGCGGTGATTGGCATTGTGATTACGTCGGCCTTTGTCGCCCGCCGTACCAAGGGCGGCTTGCTATGGGGCATTTTAGCCACGGCAATTTTGGGGTGGATTTTGCAAATTTCTCCGGCCCCGCAGGGCATTGTGGGTCTTCCTATCTGGCCTAAAGATCTGCTAGGCCAAGCCTTTGTCGGCCTGGGGCAAATTGGCTCGGCGGGCATTGCCAACTTTTTGGCGGTGCTGTTTGTCTTCTTGTTTGTCGATTTGTTTGACACCATTGGTACCCTGTCCGGCATTGGCATACAGGCGGGCTACATCGACGAAGACGGTAACTTGCCCCGGGCTAATCAGGCGTTAATGGCTGATGCGATCGGGACGACTGCCGGGGCGTTGTTGGGTACGTCCACCGTCACCAGTTATATCGAGTCGGCTGCAGGCATCTCTGAAGGTGGGCGATCGGGCTTTGCGGCCGTGGTATCAGCCGGTTGCTTTTTCCTGTCCATCTTCTTTATTCCGCTGATTTCGGCGATTCCTGGCTATGCCACTGCTCCCGCTTTGGTCATTGTGGGTGTATTGATGATGGGGAGTGTCACGGGTATCCGCTGGGAAGATCCTGCCGAGTCGATTCCCTGTTTTTTAACGATTTTGCTGATGCCCCTCACCTTCTCCATTGCTGAAGGTCTGGCCGTTGGCTTCATCATGTATCCCTTGGTGAAAGCCTTCCAAGGCAAGGCTCATGAGGTGAACTGGGTGGTGTGGCTGCTTGCAGCAATTTTTGTCGCCCGGTTTGTCCTTCTAGGCTTAGGCATCGCGTAGCAGCGATCGCTCAAATATCGCTTCTAATTTCCATCCCCTGGTGGCTAACAATAGCCACCAGGGGATTTGTCTAGAAGGTAAAGGCTTCAACGGTGTTGGTAAAGGTGGAGCCAGCCTCAGGTCCGCCCATGGCGACATAGAGAACATCGTCAATGACCCCGTAGGCTGCGCCATGACGCGGTGTGCCGATAGAAGGCAAGCTGCGCCAAGTATCAGTGATGATGTTGTACTCTTCCATCTGGCTGTAAGTGTTGCCATTCGCTTCGCCACCGGTGACTTGTAGGCGACCGTTTAGCGTACCTGTGACGATCGTGCGACGGCCAATCGACATGCTGGCGCCAAATGTCCACTGGTTGGTAATGGGGTCATAAATTTCCAGCGATGTGAGGGCTTCGTCCACAACTGAGCCATTGGCATTACGGGTACGTCCGCCGACCACAACAAGTTTGCCGTCAATGACAGCTGAGCCTGGATTATCGCGGCGCACTTGCAGGTCTTGGGGAGCGGTACTCCACGTTCCCGTCAGGGGATCGTACACATCGACGTCATCGACGGAATCGCCGTTGTTATCCATACCGCCAATGACAAAGATTTTGCCATCCAATACCTGAGCGGTAGCGCCCGCCCGAGCCGTTGGCAGTCCGGTAATTTCACT
>CAZFWL010000264.1:1954-5067 GCA_964522775.1 uncultured Halomicronema sp. | reverse complement strand
CATCACTTCGCCCCCCGTCGTCGCCAGCGAATTCGGTAGCACCCAAGCAAGCGGCTTTCACCTGCCAGAGCGTCATCCAAGCCATCCGGTAGGTACCTCATTACCCCGCATCGTGACCCGTGAGGATAAGACTATCCGCTGGATTTGGCTCATTGCGGGGGGTCTCTCCGCCGCGATCGCGCTGGTGGGGCTAGGGATCTGGAGTCGCCAGCGTTCTCAACTGGTCGATGCGACGGTGCCGTCTGGCGATATTGATGCGATTGAGTTAGCTCAGCCAGTCCCGGAAGTCCAAGTTGAACTGCTGCGAACTCTAACCAGTCATACAAATTCGATCAATGATTTACATCTGATGTCGGATGAACGGCAATTCGTCAGTGCCAGTGCTGATGGCACGATTCGCCTGTGGGATTTAAGTACTGGGCAAATCTTACAGACATTTACGGGGCATCAGACCTTTGTCAATGCGATCGCCCTCAGCCCGGATGAATTGACGCTCTACAGCGCCAGCGCAGACGGTGTGCTGCTGGCTTGGAACGTGGATACGGCAGAGCAGCAGGCAACTTTTGGTGGACACGATAGTCCCATTGATTATCTGGCCCGTAATCCCGATGGTCGTTTCTTAGTGAGCGGCGGATCTGATGGCACGATCAAAATTTGGGACACCGATACTCAAACGCTGCTGCAAACTCTGACCGGACATCAGGGCGCGGTCAAGACACTGATCATTACAAACGATGGCCAGCGGATCATTACAGGTAGTGCGGATCGCACGATTCGCATTTGGGATCTGCAGACGGGTGATGTATTAGCAGTGCTAGAGGGGCATGAAAGTTATATAAACGCGATCGCCGCCAGCCCTGATGGCCGTTATTTATTCAGTGCGAGTGCTGACCAAACCCTCAAACGCTGGGATCTCAATAATCAGGAAGTGCTTGAAACCCTGAGTGGCCACACCAGCTTTGTCAATGTATTGACGGTGAGCCGTGATGGACAGACCGTGGCTAGTGGCAGTGCTGATGAAACCGTGCGCTTTTGGGATGTTGCGACCGGCGAGTTAAAAGCGACTTACACCGGTTTTGGGATGCCCGTTGATCGGTTGCTGCTGCCCTCAGAAAAGCAGATCGTTACCGCTAGTCGTGAAAACTCCGCCATCAAAGCCTGGAATTTACAACCTTGATATTCTTTACACCAACTGATTTAAACAAGGATCAATCGCAAATCTATCCAGTCGGTAGTTTGTAAAGGATCGACTGGCCTTTGTAAAAGTTCGAGCAGTCAGATTTGGCGGGATCACACCGGACAGTACACTGAAGAATGGTGTCCCGAGAGAGAAATCACTATGGCTTGGCTTGTTGGACTATTGATGCTGTTAGCGGCTTATTTGCTCGGCTCAATCCCAACCGGATACATCATCGCCAAAGCCGTTAAAGGGATCGATATTCGGGAACATGGCTCGGGCAATACCGGCGCAACGAACGTGATGCGGGTCGTGGGCAAGGAAGCAGGGATTAGTGTATTGCTCGTGGATCTGTGCAAAGGCTTGTTGGCCGTGTTGATGGTGCAGTGGGTGCTGACCGCGAGCTACGCTGACCTGCCTGCTTGGCTGGCGACGGTGCCGTGGTGGATGACTGGCGCAGGCTTGCTGGCGATTTTAGGTCACAGCCGCTCAATCTGGCTCAACTGGACTGGAGGAAAATCGGCAGCGACAGGGCTGGGCATTCTCCTCGCCTTACATTGGCCCGCTGGGCTCGGGGCAGCAGCAGTGTTTGCAGTGACGCTGGGTCTCTCTCGAATTGTTTCCCTGGGCTCAATCACGGCTGCTTTGGCCTCAGTCGTCTTCATGGTGGTGTTTCAGCAACCGTTGCCCTACATTTTGCTCGCGATCGCGGGAAGTCTCTACGTCATCCTGCGTCATCGCACCAATATTCAACGCCTGTTGGCAGGCACGGAGCCCAGGCTGGGCAGCCGTACACCCACTAGCTAGTGTTTGGGAAAATTGTTTGTCGCTAGCGCTGGTAGCGTCCCCAAGCTAAAAAACTGGTCACTACAAAAAGAATGATGGCGGAACCGAGTACTGCTGGTAAAATCGGTACGCCTTGCAGATCCCAAGTGACAAAGTCGGGTATCGGCAACGAATAAGTTGTCTCTAAATACCGAACGACCCATTCACCCAGCCATACCCCGGCAAATCCGATCGCAATCAACCCAAAGAGTTTGCCGGGGATGCGTCGGGGTAGCAAAACTGTGGCCAAACTGGCACAGCCTAACGCAATCAAAATTTGAACGACTAAGCGGGTCCAGTCCATAGCCGAGCTCCAGTGGGGTTATGTCCCCAACTCATCTGCGCGATCGCAGGCGGCCTGAACGGCACCGATGAGGGCAGTACGAATGCCCCCTGCTTCCAATGCCGCGATGCCTGCGATGGTAGTACCCCCTGGACTTGTTACGCGATCTTTGAGCACGGCGGGGTGTAAATCAGTTTCCTGTACCAGTGTGGCGGTGCCTCGCACCGTCTGAACCGCTAGTTGCAGAGAAATCGCTCTTGGTAGACCGGCGGCAACGCCACCATCGGCCAATGCTTCAATCATGATGGCTACGTAACCGGGGCCAGAGCCAGATAAGCCCGTAACGGCATTAATCAAATTTTCCGGTACTTCAACCACATCACCGACCGCGGCGAAAATTGTTTTCGCTTGAGCTAGATGCTCGGCAGTGGCGTGTGTGCCAGGCGCGATCGCAGTCATCCCCGCGCCCACTGTGGCTGGCGTATTGGGCATCGCCCGCACCACGGGCCAACAGGGCACCGCAGCTTCGAGGGTGGCGAGCGGCGTTCCGGCCATGATCGAGAGTAATAAAGAAGTCTGGTGGCTAGCAGTAGCCTGTAAATCGGCCACCACCTTGCTGAAGATTTGCGGCTTGACCGCGACCATCACCACTTCAGCATTGGCAAGCACAGCACGATTATCATCAGTGGCTTGCACGCCATAGGTATCCACCAAAAATTGCCGACGCGATGCTGACGGGTCTCCGACTGCGATCGCCTCAGCGGCAAAAATTTCAAGGGAAAGAAGGCGGGAGATGAGTGCTTCACCCATCACCCCGCCACCCAAAAC
>CAZFWL010000264.1:0-1936 GCA_964522775.1 uncultured Halomicronema sp. | reverse complement strand
CTAACGTCCTTTTCAACGAACAATAGAGTTGACGACGATGATGAATCGTCGTTGAACCATCATCCTCTCAGCAATGCTGCTGGAGCTTAGCAATTAGCCCATGCCGACGGCGCGATCGTTACCCCAAACGGGAGTGGGGGGCACAGCGCGAGGATCGACCATTGGCGTCTGAGGTGCAACGGGCATGTCTTCCTCGACATCAGTTGGCGTGCTCACATGGACGCAGTTCGGCGTAAACAAGAAGATGCTCTCGCCAATGCGCTCTTGATGACCATCAATGGCGTAAGTGCCGCCAGCGACGAAGTCAACTGCACGCTGAGCTTGATCCGGATCCATCGTGGTCAGGTTGAGCACAACAGACTTGCGCTCCCGCAAGGCTTGAATCGCTTGTGGCATTTCCTCGAATGAGCGTGGCTCCATCACCACAACTTCGGAGGCACCGTTAATTGCTCCAGGCATTCCAATCACATTACTTCCCATGGTGTTCATTCCAGTTTCGTTGGACAACATCCGCTCGCGGACTCGACGGCGCGCCCGTGCGTCTTCTTGCACAGGAGGCTGAGGCTGGGGCTGAGGAGCCACCATTACCGGTTGTTGTGGGGATGAGTTCTCTTCTTGATAAAGCGTCTGGTAGTCTTCACCAGCGTCTATCTCATCGTACTCATAGTCGTAGTCGGCAGGGTCGTTGAGGCCGACAAAGTCTTTTAATTTATTGAACAAGTTGCTCACAGCTACACTCCATGACAATCAGCAGTTCGTAGGCCAGAGACCTACTCAGCATGAGAGATGATGCCAACGACCTCGTTTAGCAGCTTCAACGGTGTGAGTGAAGAAACGAACTAATTGAGGCAAGGGGCTTTGTTTTCTAGCTGAATCGAAAGTTGAATCAGTCAAAAAACAAGTCGTTCGTTGAACCGCCTATACTCTAATCGAGTTTGCGGAATTTGAGTCCACAGTATACATGAAATCCCCAAAAGGATACCCCGATTAATAATTAGTTAAAAACTTTGGAATCTCGACTGGGTCTTGATTTCATCCTTTGGCTTGAGTTGATCCGATCCCATCGATCAAAAAAATTGATCGGTACTGCTGATCAAGAGTTCAACTGACTGGAAGAGCCACGGCAAATCACCGATCGCTGAAACCTAAGTGGGGCGATCGCCAAAGAGAGTTGTACCTAGCCGAATCATGGTTGAACCGGCGGCGATTGCAACTGGATAATCGCCCGACATCCCCATGGAAAGTTCTGATAAGTGCAACCGATCAAACTCTCCCTGATTGATTTGATCCGCCAACATTTTCGCCCGTTCAAAGATAGCTTCAACTTCTGCCATAGAGCTTTCTAAAGGAGGAATGGTCATCAACCCCACAATGTTTAAATGCTGCAGTTGGTTCAATTCTGGCAGGGCTGACCACAGTTCTTCTAACGAAAAGCCAAACTTGGCTGGATCTGGCACCATTTTTACTTGCAAACAGCACTGGGGCGATCGCCCGATTTCTCCCGCGATCTTATTCAGGCGAGTCGCGATTTTAAGGCTGTCGATGGAGTGAATCCAGTCGAAGTGCTCCAATGCTTTGCGGGCCTTGTTGCTTTGCAAATGGCCGATGAGGTGCCAAGAGATGTCTTCTAGGTCCGTAAGCTCGGCTTGCTTAGCGATCGCCTCTTGCACCATACTTTCGCCAAAGTCCCGGAGCTGGGCTTGGTAAGCAGCTCGGACTGCACTGGCAGGCTGTCGCTTAGAAACCCCAATCAAGCGTACCTGAGGCGGCAGGTCACGGGTAACGGCGCTAATTTGGTCAGCAATCGGATTCGTTGACGGAGAAGCGGTCATTGAAAGGTTTGCTTGTAGATCTTCTGCAAGCGATCGTACTCCGAATAGTTGCCCTGTCGCCGCACAGCCCGCATCCTTTCTTCGAACCGCTGTCGAGCATCGCT
>CAZFWL010000263.1:0-5069 GCA_964522775.1 uncultured Halomicronema sp. | reverse complement strand
CCCTTACATTCATAAACTTGTAATCATCAACGTCTTGCAACACGTGTCCGCATTCGTGGGCGGCAACGGCGGCGGCAGCAAGAGACGTCGAACCATAAATCCCCTGAGACAGACGCACCGCTTTGGCACCAGGATCGTAATGGTCGGTCAATTCTCCTGGAATCTGTTCGACCTTGACTCCCTGTACTCCCATTTTTTGCAGAATGGTCTGAGCGACCTGCGCTCCGGTCATACCCATGGTGGAAGGTACTTGAGAGTAGCGTCGGTAAGTACCTTTGACCTTGTTTTGAGCCCACATGGTGGCAATAATGCCGGGCACCATAAAGACGAAATAAATCGGATCAAAGTACATGACGGTTTAACCCCAAGAGAGCAAGAAACACAGTGGCAATTGGATTACACCCCCTGACGGAGTCATCCAACGTCGTGGATTTATAAATTTCCAAGACAAAATATGAGCCTATATGATGCCAGATTTCGCTCCTATCTTAGCCTTAAGGTTTTGTGAATAGACTGCTGGCAAATTAGCCCTATTGGCTAGAAGCCACATCAAGAAACGCTAGCATGACCAAGCGCTGCGGGAGTCACGTCACTTACTGGATAGTCCTGCTGGGATACCGTATGAGAAATCAATCGCCAGCCTCAGATACCCAGTCTAGAACTGCTAAAAAACCTTGCTCGCAGATTTTGGTAGTTTCTGTCGCCTCGTATAGATCAGTCGCTGCACTTAGGAGTTGGGCAAAGCGATATTGGCAGTAGACTACTGCTGACCCTACGCTCTGGTGGGGAAATTAAGCTTACTGGCAACATCTTTACTAATTGGATAACGTTTCCAAACTTGTTGGTATATGGCCTTAATCACTCGCTGCGGCAGTGCCATTGTTATCGGAGTTGGGTAACTTTTTGGGCGATCGCGGCGACGTTTTAGCGGCTGCCGACTTGCGCGTCGTCGAGGATTTTGACCGGGTCTTGCGGGTTGTCGAAGCTTGAGCCTTCGAGGTCGCTTTGGCTGTGCCCGATGAGTTCGCAGTTTTTTTTGCGGCGGCTTTGGCGGTCGTTGATTTAGTGGGCGACTTGGCCGCTGCCCCAGGCGTCAACAAAACCTGACGAAGGGCATCGCGATGCTTGGCCGTCAAAAAATAAGCCTGATGCGTTTGCCACTGTCGCCAAGCTTGATGGCGACTATTCATTAACAGTGACTTCAAGGTGGGAAGTTCAGCAGACCAGTCTGAATGCACTTCAGTCAAAAAGTCTGCCAGCACCAGACTGTCATGCAGCGTTCCCAACACATCTTGCAGGTCAGCGAACCGCTCCAAATCTGCCGCGAGGCGATCTCCATAATGTTCGGAAACCAGCTTCAGCTGATATCGCACCCGCTTCACCTGCTTGCGCAGACTATGTAAGGTACAGTTGCGATCGGCAATTAACGCATCAATGTCCTCAATACTCAGACTGGTATCGGGTTTGAAGGCGCTGCGCGTCACTTTAGTGCCGAGGAGCCAACCTGGATGCAACCACAACTGACTGACTAGCGGCAGCATTAAATCGGGCAATACCGCATCAATGCTGAGGCGAGCGGTCGCGTTGCAATCTGGGGCAGCGGTCCATTTGTGCAGCGCCGACTTAAGCCGTTTGTAGCGCTTACCTCGCAGCTCTTTTTTGACCCACTGGTGCGCTTTTTTTTGACGTTTGGCCAAACGCCGCAGCACCTGATCGAGAATAGACCGCTCACTGTCGGGCAAATCGGGGGCAAGTTGCGTCTGCAACGTCATCCCAATCACATCGAGATCGCGTTGTTTGCCGAGCTTCCTGGATACTTGAGCAACTTGGACCTCTCGTGCCCCCTTGGGGAGTTCCAAACTGGGCGCAAATACCTGCATCGCCGTACGCAAGCGCCGCAATTGCACCCGCATCTGATGCAAATCTTCGGGGTCCGTATTTTTCGCCACTGGTTTTTCGTACTTTTCCGCCTTTTGCAAGCAGGCTTCTAACGATTCCGCTGCCAGTACGCCAACGGTTGATTTCATGGCGGTTCTCATAGATGAGCTCCTAAATTCCGGCGCTGGTGACCGCAACTCTCTCCACCTCACAATCCAGCATTCAACAGCAGAGAGCGATCGCTTTAATCTTTTGTCAGCCTAACTTAACGATATTTAGACCCATGCAGTCTCAGCTTTTTCTTAGGAATTCTTCCTTTGCCCAGTTCACGTTGCGGCGTCATGGGCCAGACCTGATGATATGCAAGAGACTGACTACGTCTGGGCACGCAACTGGCGCTGTTGAGCCAAATATCGCTTCAGGTCGGCATTAGTCATTAGATAAACCGGAATCAGCAAGCTCAGGACTAACAAGATCAGGCTGCCAATCACCAAAATCAAAGAAAGTTCTGAGCCTAACAGCAGCAACAGCGCCCCTAAGGCAAATGCTGACAGTCCTAACAGCACAATCAAGAGCCATTTGGCCCATTTGCGTCCGCGCAATACAAAGACCATCACCACAATATTTAAGAGCACGCGACCGATCGCCCACATATCCCCAGCCAAAATCACTAACGCGATATCGAGTGCACAAAACACGATGAATAAGGCGACAAGACTATTGCGAGCTCTGATTGCAGGTTGGTCAATTTGAGTCATGGGAGATTATCGCGATTCAAAATTATCTGGTTGGGATGGAAGAGTGCCGCCCCATCTTTTAAGCCGGGGTCTCAATTGCTGAGTAAGAGACCACAGTGCTATCCGGCAAATAAGTCAGGCTGTAATCCGCAAACGTCAGCTCAATCTCGAAAAATTGGGCCTCTGGTGTACTCGATACGCCATAGCTGGTCAATATCACATTCTCAAATTCGTGTAGATCCGTTAAACCGATTTCAGTTCGGTTTAGGGCCGTTGATTCAGCTGTTACTATCTCGACGCTGGGAATGATTTGACCGGTCAAGCTATCCGCGATCGCCGCCGTCAGCTCATTGCTGCTCCCCTCGAAGGTCACTTTGACTGTGCTGTCGATTCTAGAAAAGCCAGTCGCCGAGCCCGTGCCCGCAAACTCTGAGCTCGAGCGTGCAAAGGTGATGTCTAGGTCTTCTGCCACTATCCAACTGGACTCGCCAATTTTGACGTAGTGAGTGTACTCTTCATCCCCCAGCACCGAATCAGCAGTCGATAAGATTTCGTCTAGGTCACCTGGTAACGACAGCACTGGATCGTAGTCGTCTGAGACAAAAGTTGTCTCGTCTGAGCCCCCGGGCGGAGCAAACAGGTAGCCATAGCGAAGCAGATTACTGGATAACTCAAACTTGCCATCATCAAAGCTGATGGATGAAGGTGCCGCAGCATTTTCTAGGGTGTAGTATGCGACTGGAATGGAGCCGAAATTGACGTCGTTGGCGATACCCACAATCTCCAACGGCCCAATCAGTTGATTTTGGAAAAATGCTGCTAACAGCGAGAGTTTGGCGCTGCCTGTTGTTTCTTCGAGGCTAAAAGCGACCTCGGCCTGCGTTTTGCCGCCAACAAAGCGACCACCACCAGCGACAGAGGGTCTCTCTAACCCAAAGGAAAAGGATTCTAGCGCGAGCCAATTCCCCTCTTCAAAGTTCAAAAAATATTGAATCTGATCGGCCTCAACTTGCGAAGCCAGATCGGCTTGAATATCGGTAAACGTCAGCGCCTCTGATGCGGCAGGGGGTATGGGGTCCTTAGTGGGCGGTGGCAGTTTAGTTGTTGGTGGCCGCTTGGTGGGCAACTGGGGTGATGGTGAGGGGGACGCAGGGTCAAATTTAGACCCTGATAACGGCTGAGCTGAAACATCTGTTTCAGGCGCAAACAAGCTAGAAACATTAGTATTAGTCACAACACCCCTCGATCACGACAAACGACTTTTTGACAATAAACCCAACCTTTCCGCTTGGGCGATTGCATAAAAAAATCTTAGTTTTTGTGGCCAATCCTTGCCTTTGAGAATCGCTGTAATTCTGCCAAGTCCGCTGCCCTAGGCTTAACCCTCACGAAATGTCAACTCAGGGAAAGCGATCGCGGCCTTTCTTGAACCGATGGCGATTGTGGCTCAACGAACAGTTGCATTGATCGTCCTGAGTCGAAATTTTGCAGCGGCTACCGTTCAGCCTGCCCCACCTCCACCGCAGCCAGGTTGGGTACGGGCTCAATTTCTTGATGAAACAGCACCATCGTGGTGGTCTGATTTTCTTCGAACCCAATGCGCTCGTAAAAGGCTTGCTGATTGGTCGTCATCAGGTAGACCCGCTCAATGCGACTCATCAAAGGATGGCTGAGTACCGTTTGCACCACTTTGCGCCCCAGGCCAGCGCCCTGGTAATCGGGGTGCACCACCACATCCCAAATCGTGGCGCGAAACACGCCGTCGGAGGTAGCCCGAGAGAAACCGATTAAACGATCGCGATCCCAAACGGTCACCACAGGATGGCTGTGGGCGATCGCAATGGCCATCTCTTCGGCGGTGCGATCGCTCGCCCAAAATGCGGCCGCCTGGAAAAGTTCAAGCAACTGCTGCAGCTGAGCAGCGTCAAGGGAGTCGGTATACCGAAATTGAATGTGACTACAGTCCATGGGGGATAAATGTTGAATTTATGAACGACACGGTACAAAACCCAGCGAACAAATAACTGGGAATATAGTGAGGGAGTCGAAAAGCAGATTTGCTCAGGTGAGCAATTAGTGAAACAAGTGGACTGAAAGCACAGAATCGATGGCTTAACAGTCACTCAACTACTCAAGAAATCTAAAAAAATCATCGTCGCCCGCCGGCCTGACGTTGCGATCTCATCCTCGTTTGGGTGTGGGTCACCCGGTTCACTCCAGTTGCGTGCCAACGCAGTTGCACCAGTGGTGACTGCGTTACCTGCTTCTTACTATGGAGGGCGGCTAAGGCCATAAACGAATTAACCCCTTGCAGGCTAAAAAGTTCGGTGTGAACATATTTTAAGCACAGAGTTTTCCAAATGGATATGAAGGATTAGCAGAAAAGTCACCATTTCCTCATCCCGAAACT
Source organism: uncultured Halomicronema sp. (assembly GCA_964522775.1). GTDB lineage: Bacteria > Cyanobacteriota > Cyanobacteriia > Phormidesmidales > Phormidesmidaceae > Halomicronema. The sequence continues at coordinate 44 of CAZFWL010000263.1, read as the reverse complement.
CAAGTGGTAGGATCATTAAAGTGTAAATAGAAAGGATTTTGCTC
>CAZFWL010000262.1:0-5076 GCA_964522775.1 uncultured Halomicronema sp. | reverse complement strand
ACCCTGGCAATTGTCGGGATGTGATTGCCGAGCACTCGCCATCCTCCACGAAGAGACATATCGACCACAGCTACAGGAGCTGCGGTATCGATCTCAAGAATGTTAGGAGCCATGCGGCCATCTGCTCTAAATGCTATCGCCAGAGGCTGTGGGGAACGCAGTTGAGAGCGGGGATCACACAGTCTGTTGGGGTTCTTCGCAGATATTTATCTCTTTTAGCGACTGGCAATATTGGGGTTAGCGGCGGGGCGATCGCGATTTTTTGCCCCGCCGGGATGAGCGCTTGGCCGTCTTACCTGTGCCAGTGGGGGCCGTGCGATGTGCGCCAAAATATTTTTCGCTGCGGTACCGCAACCAAACGCGCAACTGCTGAGGAATCTTTTCCTTTTCGGCCTTGGTCAGCGTGTTGTAGAGCGCCAGGGCTTTTTCCCGCTCGCCCCGGCAGGCGGCGTTGTTGTGGGCATCCCAATAGCTGCGGGCCACCCGAATGCGACGGCACACTTCTTTGACTAAGGCATCCCCTTTGAGCGGTTCTTGAGAGGCAGGCATCCCATATTTCCCAACGTCTGTCCTCTAGTTTGCCAGGCTTCTCCTAAAGACCGCTATGTGACACTATCAACAGGGGCATCCGTTGAATTAATGTCCAATGGTGCTGGATGCCAGCGATCGCCCTTGGCTGGGTCGATTGCTCGGTAGTACACCAGGCCCTTTGTTACTCGTTTTGTGTGTCAATCTCTCTGCATGAAAATCGCTACTTGGAACGTTAATTCTGTCCGCAGCCGCCTCACCCACGTCACTGATTGGTTATCCGAGCACCCAGTCGATGTGTTGTGCCTGCAAGAAACCAAAGTGGTCGATCAAGACTTTCCCCGCGAGGCAATTGAATCGGTAGGCTATCAAGCACAAATCAGCGGCCAAAAGTCTTACAACGGGGTCGCGCTGCTGAGCCAACAGCCCCTGCAAGACGTCAGCGCCGGATTTGCTCCCATTGTTGGGGAGGCTGCGGTCGGCGACCTGGACGACCAGAAACGGGTGATCACTGGGATGTTGGACGACGTGCGCATCGTAAATTTGTACGTGCCCAATGGCTCATCCATCGGTAGCGAAAAATACGAGTACAAAATGCGCTGGCTCACCCTGCTCAAAACCTATTTAGAAAAACTCCTCGCCGATCATGACGCGCTCTTAGTGTGCGGCGACTTCAACATCGCGCTGGAAGATCGGGACATCCACGATCCTGAGGGCAAAGAAAAACACATTATGTCTTCTCCCAAGGAGCGGGAAATGCTGACGGAGGTGCTGTCAGTTGGTCTCCAAGATGCCTTTCGAAAATTCACCGATGAGGGGGGCCACTTTAGCTGGTGGGATTACCGGGCCGCATCGTTTCGCCGCAATCGCGGCTGGCGCATTGACCACCACTACCTCTCCCCCAAGCTTTACGATCGCGCCCAAAGCTGCGTCATCGACGTGGAGCCTCGCCGTCTCGAAAAGCCCAGCGATCACACACCGGTCATTGTCGAAATTTAGGATCGACCCAAGTCAACACCGGGCGTTGGCAACGGTAAACGACTTCTGTAGCCTTGACGAGCGAGCACCCTGATGATGTCCTCTGGAAACAACCTGCAAGAATGGCTCTTCGTAGCGGGCTATTTGTCGTTGCTCGTCTTTGTAGTGGGCGCGGTCATTGCGTCTACCAACCGCCAGGACTGAAGCCGGACAGGAACTGAGCATTGGAGCTGCATCATAGGCGTTGAACGCATTAGCTTTTTCAAAGACTGGAAGACATTTCTAAGTCGTGTTATCTCGGTGCTAATTCCGAAATTTCAAACGAGAGAACATCAAACAGGGGCAATTCTTGTAAGAGTTGTTCTAACTGGGAGCGATCGCCCATGCGAAACGTTAGATAGCCTCGCCAATCCGCATCATCCGCCGAGGTACTTTGAAAATCCAACAGTTTCCCAGCCCGCTTCCAGGTTGCTAGCAGGGCAAGTTCACGGGCAGCCTGCTCTCGGTAGACAGCGTCCGGCTCCACTTGGCGACGAACGGTCACCATGAATCGCTTTTGAGTATCGCGCCCAAAGTTGGGAAAGTCAGCCAAAGGTGGGAGAGCACAAGGGGCTTCATCAAACAAACCCGAAAGCCGCTGATCAAGTTGCTGCAGATATTCAGCTCGCTGTTCTGCAGTGACGCGCACGGGAGACCAAGCAATGAACGGTTCTAGGGGCAAAAATCCGTTGAACCAAAAAATACCGTGATGTACAGGTGTCAAAATCTTTTCCAGTGCCGGATTCACGCCCCAGCCATCATAGGCCGTTGGCCCACCGCCAGTAGTTAGCATGATCAGGGCACGCTTAGCGCCCTGGCCAATGCCCCCTTCATAGAGCTTGCCGCCGCCATAAATCCGCCCCATGGCCAGCACGCGATCGCACCAGCCCTTCAAAATGCCGGGCATACCAAACCACCACAGCGGAAAGTTGAAAATGAGGGCATCGCAGCGTTCCAGCTTTTGTATTTCAGCCTCTAACTCCGGGCTAAAGCCATTGGCTTCAGTGGCATGCAGTTCCTCTTGTTGCTGTTTGAGGTAGTGGGGATCTTTGGTAGTGACAAAATTGCGGCGATCGGAAACCGGATTGAAACCCATCGCGTAGAGGTCTGAGACCTCCACCGTGTGTCCAGCTTGGGTAAAGGTGGCCTGCGCTCGTTGACACAGGGCCGACGAAAAGCTTTGGGGCTCATGATGAGCATGAACGATCAGGATATTCATGAAGGCGGCGGTTCCAAACGTGAGGTGATGACGAACGGGTATTGAAATCCTAAAATTGGGCTTATGGAATCACAAGTACCGACTAAAAAGTGGGGTACTAACTATTTTGTAAGTATGAGATCTACCCACACATCACCCACACAGCCGCAGCCACTGCTCAACTGTCCCGTGACCGTCACCATTGCCGTCATTGGGGGTAAGTGGAAACCCTTGATTCTGTTTCATTTGCTGAATGACGGAGTCCTTCGATTTGCCGAATTGCGCCGTAAAATTTCGGGCATCAGTGAACGTATGTTGACCCAACAACTCCGGGAACTGGAGGCTGACGGCATTGTGCATCGCGAGGTATATCCGGAGGTGCCGCCCAAAGTGGAATATTCCATCACCGAATATGGCGAGACGCTGCGGCCAGTTTCGGAGGCGATGTGCCGCTGGGGACGCAACCATATGCAAAGGGCTGCAGCTGTTCATAAGTAATCAGCTCATCTGCAATATACTGACAAGGAAAAACACATAATCATTTCTTATGCCTTAGTTGCTTTCAACAGATCAATATTTACTCCTATCAAAAAGAAAGCATTGAACGATAGACATCAAGAACAAGAGCACATAGCAAGACAAAAGAATCAGCCTATAATAACAAGGATAATCAAGGGCTTTCACGTCAGACATGACAATTACACGTCTTAGAATCGACAATATCAATTATTATTGGAGGCACGACATTCCAGCTTTTCTCCTGTTTTTGTTTGACCGTGAAAATTCTTATTTAATGGGAGATAAGACTGATGAAGATGAAGAATTAGATACAGAGGCAAGCTGTTTTAGGATTGGTTTCAGAGAAACTGCCAATAACATCCTGAGCAACCTCAACAACTATGGATATAATCTTCACTTCTTCGCTGACTTTTATGGCTCACTTTATCCAGAACTGAGTAAAAACTCTATAGAATACACAAAGCTTTTATTAACTGAAGAAAACGTCAGTAAATCTCTTGACGAGGATGAAATAGATCGGCTCACCTTAAAACATTTATCTAATTTCGAGGATGTAGGAAGAGTAAACGAAATAAAGGATTTCGTTAAACTTATACGCTATTTTATAGCTCTTGAAAAGAGTCCTGAAGCTTATTCTGTTAAAGATTTTGGTCTTTTGAAACTAAGCGATGGCAAGACATATAAGATAGATGATAAATCATATATCTACAGAAAAGAATGTTCTCATGCATCTGGCAAAATTGACTTTGAAGCTGTACTAGAATACGCGAGTTCATCAATCCTGAGATTGCCTCCTTGGATATCTATAGTGGCAGACCTTTTTGATGGCGAGTATTATCGAATCTGTCCAGAATTCATGTCTCTTTTTCATCTTCACTGTGTGCTTGAGGCTGCTGATTTTGATGAAGAAGTTGAACTAGAGATTGCTGTCGATGCAGGCTACGATTTTCAATTGGGTTTAGATGGTTTTTTGGCACAGCTTTCAAACAAGTTAGTCAGGAAGGTTGAGACTTATAACAAGGCTTTCGAGCCACTATTCTGGCAAGAAGAAAACCTGAGAGCTCGATATGTAAAAAGTGAATGCAACAATCTTCTTAAAAGTTGTAGTCAAGGAAGCAAATATTCAAAGGGATTAATCCTTGAAAGACTGATTGAATTGTTGTTTACTGACAATAATTCAATAGATTTAGTCAGTAAGAGAGTACATACTGGTGACGAAGAAATTGACCTGGTGGTCAAAAACACAATTAGCTCTCCATTTTGGCAGGCTTTTAACTCTCCCCTTTTCTTCGTAGAGTGCAAAAACTGGAGTGAGCCGGTAGGTGCAAAAGAAGCGAGGGATTTTGAGTCTAAGATTCGGAATCATTCAAAATTAGCAAAAATCGGATTTTTTGTATCATTGAATGGTTTTACTTCAGGGGTCAGCTCAGAGCTTAAACGCTGTAGCAGGGAGGACTACCATATTGTCACTCTGAGCAGAGTCGAGATAGAAGAATTCCTGAAAACTGACAAGCTATTTTATAAATGGCTGGAAAATGTAATTGCAGAGAGTTTCTGTTAGCGCTGTTCTATCGGGGGAATAATGGGCGTTAACGTCAGGCTGAGGGCTCTAGAAAAGGAAGATCTGCGCTTTATTCATCACCTCAATAACAACCGCAGCATCATGTCATATTGGTTCGAAGAGCCGTATGAGTCCTTTGATGAACTTGAGGACCTCTACGACAAACATATCCATGACAATGCCGAGCGGCGCTTTATTGCCGTTAATTCAGAAGACACTCCCATCGGCTTAGTGGAGCTGGTTGAAATTGACT
>CAZFWL010000261.1:0-5104 GCA_964522775.1 uncultured Halomicronema sp. | reverse complement strand
GCACCGCAAACCATGCCCGTAGCGTCTAAATCACGTTGGATCAGGCGCAAATCGGCCAAAAAGTCGTCACCGGAATGATATAGGGGCAATTCGGTGATGTCGCCCTGATCTTCTTTAAGGATGTCGCCTTGGTAGAGTCGCTGACTGCGTAACAGGGTATTTTCTAGCCGCTGCTGCATATAGGCCAGCTTCAGGCGGTAGGGCTCTTGCCGATAGCGAATAGCCCAGCGCTCGTACAGTTCGGGCATAACCTGCTGGTCTTGATCCAGGGAGTCCAAAAGTTCGGGTTGAACTTCGCTCCAGTGGAGGGAGAGGCTCAGCAGCTTGGTGAGGTGATCGAGGGATTCGATGTACTTTTCAATCACCAGGTTGCGCTGGTAGCAAGCAGTCTTCCAGGTAATATCGGGAGTCACGGAAGGGTTGCCATCGCGGTCAGCGCCGACCCAAGAGCCAAAGCGGCAAAATTGGGGCTGGGGCGGCCGCAAGGTGGGAAAGGTGTTGTGGAGCGATCGCTTAATCCGCTGATATAGCTGCGGCAGCGCGTCAAACAACACCACGTCGAAATAATGCAGCGTGTAATCAACTTCATCCAGTACCGATGGCTTGAACTGGTGCAGTTCGTCGGTGCGCCACCAGAGCCGAATTTCTTCGGTCAGCTGTTCTTTGAGGGTGTCAATTTCCCAACTGGAGACACCGTCTAAACTGGGCAAGACATCTTCAGCCTGATCCATGCGGCGAAACAGCGACGCAATCCGGCGCTGCTTGTCCCGAATCGTGTGTCGCACAATTTCAGTTGGATGTGCCGTAAACACCAGGCGAATGTCAAGATTGTCAACTAGGCGTTGAATTAACTGGGGCGGAACGTTGAGCTGCTTGAGCGCGGGGAACAGCCAATGAAAAGTCCCCGCATCGCGGTAGCTGGTCGGCAGCAGCTGATAGTCAAACGTTGATTTAGCTTTCTGGACGGGCTGAGCCTTCTCAGCAGGGGCACTCCCACTATTCTGATGGGGACGAATGGTGGCTAAACCCGCGATCGCCGAAGACGGCTCCACCTCGCCGTAGGTCGCGCGATATTGGCGCTGTTGACCTTGCTGTTCGTAATGCTGCTCAACACTGTTGATGAGTTGAAAATACAGAGCAAAAGCTCGGGCCACACGAATGGCATCTTGCAGCTCCAAGTCTTCAACGACCTGCACCACCTTTTGCACACTGGCCGCCCGCGCTGCGGGTGCTTGACCTTCATCTGAGCAGAGACTGCGCAACTGATGCAGCAGCGTCAACAACTCATCACCACATTCATGGCGCAACACCGCTTCCCAAATATCCTCGACGACCTTGATGCGTTGCTGCACACGCAAACCGTAGGCAGACCCTGGCGGTGTGATCGACACATTAGGCGTAGACTCGACGATGGCTTCACGGGTAGTTGGCATATTCTCAGAAGAAGTCGGCACGGTGGAGGTCATAGACTAATTTAGAGTATCGCTGCAAAACGGCAGAACTGAGGCAGGGCAGCCAATTTAATTAAGAGTTTTTCGAATCATTCACTATCGATTTCGTCCATAACGCGGTCAGCGGGGGCAGGGCGATCATGCAGATCGGGCAAGCGCACCCCACGAAACAATTCTTCGCTTGCAATGCCCACTTGCTCTAACACCTCGGCTACCGTCCGGACACCCATGAGCGTGACTAAAAACGGTCCCGTCATCAGGCTTATTACCACACTGGAGACGCCTGTACTGTTCAGACGCTGAGCAGTCTCTGTATTTTGTTGAGAATCTTTAGATGGAGTGGTCATAGCAAGAGGATGGGAAACACGACAGCCGCCGATTGTGCTCATTTCAATGTAAATGAGTGATTGGCATTTGTGAGGCAATTGTTGCGACTCCTGCAACTCAATGCAGCGGCTGCCAGCGTCTATTCGTTACGGAGCTAAGAGGGAGAAAACCCTGGCTGCGCCAGCGATCGCCCTCATTAGAAAGTAACCGGCTAGCAACTTTGCCGAAAACTGCAATGGGCCTGTCTGGAAGCTGAAGTCCAGGAGCAATAGCGGTCTTACATACTGCAAGTAACGACACGGAGTCCCCCACCCATGCTGCTCTCTTCTACCCAAGCTCAAGTGAAGACTTTTCCCGGCACAACTGGGCCGACGTATCCGCTCCTCAACGGTCATCAAGGCACCAGCACTGTAGCGACGTTATTTCAATCTTTCAACTTGACTCATTGCTCACAGCTATATATGAACGGTTGGCAACAAGAGCACCATGGTCAGAACGTAGGCGCACTGCGAGCGTTTCAGGAGTTATTAGTGATGGGACGTCAGGTTGGTCACCAAGGCTGGATTGTTGCAGCGAAGCAAGCGATCGCGGCACTATCGCAAACGCCTCCTAACGCTGAGATCGAAGCGGCTCAAAGTGCCGTCACTTCGCAGGACAGACAAACTGCCGAACAATGTAATCGCGCCGCCGTGTTGTACACCCAAGGTGAATGGCGGCAAGCGATACAGGCATACCAGCAAGTGCTGAGCTTTGCGACCCAAGCCAATCACTATCTGGCCATGGCTCGTTGCTTGAATGGTCTGGGGCTCATTTACTTCGATCAGCAGCAATTTGCACAGGCAGAGACACGATTTCGAGCAGCGATCGCGGTGCTACAAGAGACGAGCGCGCCGGTGCCTCAGGCCATCGTCAATCACAATTTAGGACTAGCTCACTATCAGCAGGGAAATTACCAGTCAGCGCGAACTCACTTTCAGACAGCCCTGGAGCTGTGGCAGCAGGATGAAGACGGCTTGGGCTTAGCCCTAACCCTAGATTATTTAGGTCGGGTCTACGCTCATCAGGGTGACTCGTGGCTGGCTTTGGGCAGCTTTGAAGCAGCGATGGATGTTCTCAATGAATTATCGGCAACGGATCAAGACATCCGTCCCGCCGCTGCCGCGTTACTCATGCAGATGGCGAGCCTATGTGAACAAACGCAGCACCTCTACTTGGCGATCGCTTATTTGCAAGAAGCGCTGGTGATTTATCAAACGCTGCCTTTCATTGCCCCTGACATCGTGATCTGGCAGCAGCTGAGTGCGTTGTATGCCAAGGCTGGACACGGAGCGATCGCCAGCTATTACGCTCAGCAGGTGATGCAGAGTCGTCAGTATTGAGCAGCATCGCACAGCAAGCAACTTAGCCTAAAAGCAGCAGCAAATACTAAGTGGGTTAGCAAGACGGGCGATCTCTGAACAGATTGGCCCGTTCTTGTCGTTACAAACAGCGGCTAAACGGCGGTCACCACAGCATTGGTCAATGCGGCAAAGTACTCACTTAATTGGATGGTCATGTCAACATTGCCCAATGTGATGATCATGCCAGCACTGAGACACAATCGCTGCCAGCAGAATATCAACCGAGCATGACGCTCAGAATTCAACAGCGCAAAATCTAGCCGGATTTTAACGATTGCTGCCGAAGACATATTTAACGTTGGTCGCGATCGCACCTTGCTGTAGCGACAGCGATCGTTGAAGCCCTTTCCCACAATTTCAAATTACGAAAGTCCAGCTTGAGTTAACACCAATGTCGTCTATATGAACTATCAACTTCTCCATCGCTGGCAAGCACCACAAAGGAATTTGCAAACGCTAAGGTGTAACCAAACGCTGGTGATAGCGGATGAGTTTGTTAGGCGGCCTTTAGGATACATAACTGTGCAGGACTAACGGAGTCACCAAGCCTTTGAACCTGTAGGTCTGTCAGGGAAATGCAAAGATCTGCGTTTTTTTGCGGGTGGACTGGTGAGATTCGGCAGACTGCGATATCCTTCACAGCTATATTTTGAGGGTTGCTTCTAATGCTGCCGCTCGATTTACCGTAGTCCGGTTCTATGACTGCCAAGCCGTTTACAACGCCTTCGATTTCAAATGCTGAGCAATCTCTCAATGATTGGATTGCTCAACTGTTCGCGTCCAATGCTCGTGTCCAAATGCGGCTGCGGGGCAATGTTTTGCACGTTTTGGCCGAAACTCCACATCGGCTACACCAGTCAGGGGCTGTGACACGCTTAGTGGATGCACTCCTACACCATCCTTTGGGCACGGCAGTCATTACAACCGTTTATCCTCAGGCTTATCAGCTTTACATCTACAGTCGGCGGCGGGGACATGCACAACCTGATTGGACTGCGCCCATCTATCTCAATCGCTTAGAGCATCATCAAGTACAACTGCAACAGCAGGCTGGGGCATCACTCAAGATTGCCGATGCCGCCCAGCAAACGACCGATACGCCCAGCGACGTATCAGTGGCCTCTTCTGATCTGTTACCAGATGATTCTTCGACCGCAATTGTGCTGTCACATTTAAGTTTGGCGAAACAGGGAGATGCCGACGCGATCGCCTGGTACCTCAGCGAAGTTTTAAGCTCGCTAGATGTAGGCGTTTGGGTCAGCGTTCGGGCAGCATCACGCCCTGTACCTGGGCATCGCGAGACTGAGGTGGATGCGGCTACATCCAATACCGATGCCGTAACGTCCTCTCAGACGGCAGATGATCGCCGACGATTGTGGGTGTGGTGTGAGGCAGCTTACAGTCCCGATCCTCTATTAATTGCAGAACCCGTCACAGAACGACTGCGGCAACTGGAATTACACCAATTCAAAGATGCCGCCATCGTTATCCAGGTGCATGGGGAAGACACCCCCGACTGGAGTCTCCGCATTGATCTGACGCCTGCCGATGAAATGCTGCGGGAATGGGCTCGGTGGGGTGACGAGGGCGCGATCGCTCGGTTGCTAGATAGCGCTATTCGCGAGCACGAAGCGGCAGTCACGATCGAACGGAAGGATGAAAGCCTGCACTGTATCGTGCGATCTCGTTTCAACACCGAACCGCCGGTGATTCCCAGCGAAACTGAGATTATGGACGCGATCGCGCCCTTGCTGGATGAACTAGCCCCCCAAGGGCTGCACCGTCTCATGGTGTACGGTCAAGCCCCCGCATCCGATACTCCCGAATGGGTGCGCTGCCTAAATTTGCCTGCGCTCGAGCATCCTGACCTGGCGATCACGCCTAAGGAACTAGCCAAGCAAGGCGATTTAGCGGCCTTAGGCTATC
>CAZFWL010000260.1:0-5129 GCA_964522775.1 uncultured Halomicronema sp. | reverse complement strand
CACCACATTCCAGACCGTGACGGGATAGTCCCAATCAATACGAGAGCGCTGGGGAACGTAAGCCGTTTGCAGAAGCTGACGCTTGAGGGACATTCCCTTAAACCGCACGACGCCCTGGGTCACTGGCACTAAGTTCAAAATGGCCTCGACCAGGGTACTTTTGCCCGCACCATTGGGGCCAATAATGCCGACTAACTGCCCCGTAGGCACGAAAAAGCTGACGTTGTGGAGCGCACGGGTGCCTCGATAGTCAATCGACAAATTCTGAATTTCTAGCATCGACGGGAGCCTGTATCAGAGGGGAACACCTTCCCTATCAATCTGCGTGCGAGGACACGCTTGGCGAGAGGGGGATAAATCGCGGCGACCTTGTCGGGACTGACCCCATGGTTTGCAGTCAAGAGAATTGGTACGAGTGCCGTAGCATCTCTTCAAATACAGTTTCTGATAAGCCAGCCTAAAGGTTGACACCAGTGTATAGGTTAGCTATATAAATGTCTACGCTTGATAGTGAGCCGCCCGTTTCTGCCCTAATGCAGCTTGAGCGTAGGGCAATGTCAGTCGTGTCAACGTATATAAGCGCACAGAAAAGCGAGGCGAGATTAAAGTTCATCAAACTTTTCTGGGTGTAACCATCGTTGAGCTAACTAGCGTGGTCGTTAACAATCGGTGGCTATTTCGGCCCCATGGTTGACGACAGTTCTTTGTAGAGACTTAGGTATAGAGGAACCGTCCATGCCTCGATTTATTGCCCCCCTGCCCGGGACGTTAGGAGTGGGAATCGCCCTCCTGATTGGTTTGGCTGGTTGCAGCAGCCCGACCCCCACGAATTCTGCATCTAGTGAGTCCGAGGCCACCTCAGATACCGAAACGGCAGCCAGTGAACCTGCCGATGAGGCGACCGTCAACGTTGTCGCCTCCTACAGTGTGATTTGCGACATCACCGGTCAAATTGTGGATGGTGGAGCCCAGCTGAACTGTTTAATCCCGTCCGATCAAGATCCCCACACCTATCAGGCCAAACCGTCTGATCGGGAAGCGATCGATACGGCTGACTTGGTCTTGTATGCAGGGCTCAACTTTGAACCCTCAATCATTGACATGGCAACGGCTTCTGAATCAGAGGCGCCCAAAATTGCCCTGCACGATGAAGCGGTGCAGCAAGTGATTGAAGTGGAAGAAGAAGGTGAAGTGAGTCCGGACCCTCATATTTGGCACGACATTGAAAATGGTCTGGCCATGGTGGCCTTGATTCGCGATAACTTGATCGCCGTTGATCCTGACAATGCCGATACCTATACCGAAAATGCGGCACAACTCACCGCTGAGTTGGAAGTGCTGGACGCTTGGATTCCCGAGCAGATTGCGACGATTCCCGAGGCGCAACGCCGCCTGATCACTACCCATGACGCGATGGGATATTACGCCCAGGCCTATGACCTCACGGTAGAAGGCACATTGCTCGGGGTTTCCACAGAAGAGGAGCCCACGGCGACTGAGGTCAAGGAGTTGTCTACGGCGATCCAGGAGAAAGGTATCCCCACCATTTTTGCCGAACTCACGGCGGACGATCGCGTCTTAAAAACAGTGGCGGACGAAGCTGGGGTGGTCATTTCGGAAGAAGTCTTGCTGGCTGATGGTTTGGGGCCAGAAGGGGCGCCTGGAGAGAGCTACACCGGGATGCTGGTTTACAATACCTGCGCCATTGTGGAAGGCTTGGGCGGCGAGTGTGCGCCCGCTCCCTAAGTAAGTCCGAGAGCGTGGAGTCCCCCTCAAAAGTGCTAAAGTCAACCTTGACATTGTCGTTAATGTTAAGGTTGGCTTCCATGACGCAGGCTAAGTCGCAACTCACCATTAAAGAGTTGACGGAGACGGTGGGGGGCAAAGTGACGCCGCGCATGGTGCGTCATTATCATGAGCTTGGGTTGCTGCCGCCGCCCAAGCGATCGCGGGGTAATTATCGCCTTTACGACGATGCGGATGTGCAACGGTTGCGGCGCATTGTGGCTTTGAAGCAGCAGGGATTTCAGCTCAGCCACATTTTGCAATTGCTAGATACCCAAGGGGAATCGCCCGCCAACGCGATCGCCGTGGTGGAGCAGCTACAGCAGCATTATCAAACGTTGATGCGTCAGCTGGTGCAGCTGCGGCAAACCACCACGGCGTTGGCAGGGATTTTGGGCCGTGAGCCTGGAGATCAAATTTTGCAGGTGGAAGCGCTGGCCCAGTTGCGGGTGTTAGAAGTGGAAGCTAACGAGATCGCCACCCATCAGATTTGGGAGCAGTTGGATGATGCCACCCTCGACCATCCTGAGAACTTTCAGCAAGCCCTAGAGCCTTTATTGCCGGATTTATCGGAGCGATCGGAAATTGAGGTTGATTTGCTCAGCCAAATGGTTTTGGCCTGTGGGGATGTGAGTTTGGTGCCCTTCGTGCGGTTGAGCTCTGATGCGCTGAAGGCGGCACGGGATGCCCTGAAGCAGGGATGCACGGTGGTGGGGGATATTCCAGCGGTGGCGGCGGCCCTCGACCAAACTCGACTCGCTCATTTGGGGTGTCCGGTTCAAACGTTAATCGATAATCCTCACATCAATAGTGTTGACGAAGCTGAGGCGACCTTTTGGCAGCAATGCCAATGGCGTCAGCGGTTGCAAGCGTTGCCAACTGGGTGTGTGTTGGTGATTGGGTTTGCCCCTGCTGTGTTGATGGCGGTCTGTGAGGCGATTCAAGCACAGCAGCTCCAGCCAGCCCTGGTGATTGGTCTGCCCATTGGCTTCAGCCACGCGCCAGCGGCGAAGCGGCGTTTGCAGCGCAGTGGCGTTCCCTTTATCACCACCGAAGGCCCTCAAGGGGGCGGCCTACTCGCCGCCGTGGCCCTAAATTCGCTGGTGAGAACGCTAATTGAGAAGCCCGATTGCCATTGCTATCTCAAAGGGTGGATTCAAATTCCCTAAGTGACCAGCATTGAAGCGAATGTTAGCGACCACATCTTGGAGAGGTGGGACGAGGTACGTTGAGTCGAAGGGGCTGAGCGCCTAGATGGGGGATTCGCTGTCAGGTCGGTTGCTCGCCGCAAGCTTCACACTGCCCGAAGAATTCCAACGTGTGGTAATAGATTTTGAACCCGTCGGCATCCTGCAATTGTGCTTCCAGTTCCGCTACCGGGCAGGTATTGATGGGAAATGACTGACCGCAGTGCAAACAAGTCATGCAGTGACGATCGTGCCTGACGAGGCTGTAAAGGGTGGTGCCCTCAAGGGTGATTCGATGCTGAATGTGCCCGTTTTTTTGGAGGGCGTCGAGCGATCGATAAACCGTGGCTAAACCGATGCCATGCTGCGATCGCATCTCGCTGTGCAGTCCTTGGGCCGACACCGGCTGGCGATGGTGCTGCAAAGCGGCCAGCACAGCTTTTTGCGCGGTGGTGCGTCGAGTCGAGCGATCATCAGCCATGGCAAGTTTCAAAATTTCTTCGGATTAAACGGCAACGATTCACTGGAATATAGTGTAAATTGATCAGAAACGATAATCATTCTCAAATTTATCGCATTTCCGCTGTCTATGTTGCCCCAAGGACAATTTGTTATGTCTGGACAGAATTTTCAAACCACGTTTCAGCGCACCGCTTGGGTGGCTCTGGGGGCGATCGCCCTGGGCTTGGGGAGCTGTAGTTCTACCCCTTCCACAACCAGCGACGCGGAGTCGGCTGACTCTGAAGTGGCTGCCGCCCCAGAAGACGCCTTGCAGGTGGTGACGACTTTTTTGCCAGTGACTCAATTCACCACGGCGGTCGCTGGCGATCGCGCTGAGGTGGTGCAGCTATTGCCCACGAATGTTGGTCCCCATGATTACCAGGCCAAGCCTGGCGATGCGCAGTCGATCGCCAATGCTGATGTGTTGGTCAAAAACGGGCTGGAGATGGAATTCTTTCTGGACGACATGATCGAGAATGCGGGCAATGCCGAGCTCGCGATCATTGATTCCAGTGAAGGGGTGGCGACCTTGGAGAGTTCTGGTGATCACGGTCACGATCATGGAAAAGAGGACGAGCATGACCATGGGGAAAAGGATGAGCATGACCACGATCATGATCATGCCCATGACCATGAGGATGAAGAAGCTCACGCCCATGCGGAAGGCGAAGAGCATGACCATGGAGAAGAGGAAGCCCATGACCATGTCGAGGGTGAGGAGCATGACCATGCTGATGCCCACGGTCATGCCCATGGTGAATTTGACCCTCACATTTGGCTTGACCCCAAACGGGCCGTTGAGCAAGTAGAGAATATTCGCGATGGATTGATTGCCGCTGACCCGGAAGGCGAAGCCGAATACACCGCCAATGCCGAGGCGTTCATTGCCGAACTGCAAACCCTGGATGCCGATATCACCGAAAAACTGGCTCCCTTTGAGGGCCAAACGTTTGTCGTGTTCCATGACTTTGCCGCTTACTTTGCTGAAAGCTATGGCTTGCAATCGGAATTTTTGGTGGGCATCCCGGAAGAAAATCCCTCGCCGGAAGATGTGAAGCGCGTGATGGAAACGGTTCAGTCTCAAGGGCTGAAAACAATCATGACTGAACCCCAAGCCAGTCAGGAATCTTTTGACGCGATCGCGGGTGATTTGGGCATCAACGTCAGCGTATTTGATCCCGTTGCGACGGGGGATGATTCTGCAATCGAACCCGATCATTACCTCACTACCATGCGTCAGAATGCCGATAACCTGGTGGTGAGCTTTGAATCGTCTAGTCAGTCTTGGCTTCCCCTTTGGGCGCCTAAACCCTTGTTAGGGGTGGCTTACCAGTATCTCGGCTTGTGATTTTGAGCGATGATTTGCTGGGTGAAGGGAGGAAGCCACGGTTGAACGATCCGGTTTTAGTAGTGCAGGGGTTAACGGTGTATCGCGAGACGCACCTGGCGGTTCAGGAAGTTTCCTTTACTGTGCCTGCGGGTACGGATACCGCGATTATTGGCCCCAATGGCGCTGGCAAAAGCACGCTGATTCAGGCGATTTTAGGCATATTGCCGCGTCAGGCAGGCACCATTTCGGTGCTGGGGCATGCGCTGTCGGCAAAGGGATATCTGCCATCAGCGGTGCGCCAGCACATTGCCTATCTGCCCCAAAAC
>CAZFWL010000259.1:0-5137 GCA_964522775.1 uncultured Halomicronema sp. | reverse complement strand
GGCACAAGGAGTTCAACGATTTCCCAGCGATCACACAACGCCTCGTACAGCACGCGCTCATGGGCGATATGCTGCTCGACCAAGCACAGACCAGCGGGATGCTCGGCCAAAATGTAGCGGTTGTGGACTTGGGCGATCGCTTTTAGGGCCAACGGTGACAGCTCATCTTCCCCGTCATTTTCAGCTGTTTGATACTGGCCAGTCGGCTCAGCCAGTTTGAGCAACTGGGTCAGTCGCCGATGACCGTCATGGGGAGTCGTGTCAATTTGAGCGGTTTGCAACAGTTGCTGAATGGCGGTTTCGACGCCGGTGAGCCACTGCGGTAAATGCTGCAGGTAAACCTTGGATTTATCCGAGGCGCGATGCCAGTCGATATGGTGGGGCGCAGCCTGCAAATGCAAGAAGATGACTGGGAACCGATCTCGGGGCAGCGATCGCCGGAGCACTTTCAGAATCTGCTCCGTCAGTTCTGGCACCTCGACCATGCGACCGTTCAGGGCGGTGAAGAGGCCATCGGGGCGACGACGATGACAGCGATCGGGCAACCCCATCAGGAGGTATACACTACCACTGGCATCGGGTAAT
The DNA here is from genome assembly GCA_964522775.1 of uncultured Halomicronema sp. Classification (GTDB taxonomy): domain Bacteria; phylum Cyanobacteriota; class Cyanobacteriia; order Phormidesmidales; family Phormidesmidaceae; genus Halomicronema. The sequence goes on along the minus strand of CAZFWL010000259.1, from coordinate 4,552 downwards.
ACCACGGTCTGTTGTCGGTCTCGCAGATCGGTGACATTTAATCGCGGCAATACCTGCGGCAACAGATTCAGCGCTGAGGCACCCGGCCAGAGGGTAAACCAAGGGCGCCCATTCAACAACGCCTGCCAGGTCAGCTGGGGATGGCACAGCGCCAAATGCTGAATGCTTTGCTGCATGGCGCGGAGTTGTGATCGCTCGCCCCCCGCTTGCTGCCGGGACGGCATGGGATAAAACAGCTCTTCCACCAAGACCCGGGTGCCGGGAGCCATCGCTACGGGCGTTACTTGGGTGGGGCGGCCCGTGCGATCGCACTTCAGGCAAAAGCCACTAGCCGCCTGCCCCTGAGGCCGACTGCATAGGGTCAGACGCGACAAGCGACTCAAACTGTGCAGCGCTTCGCCCCGAAAGCCAAGGCTTTGAATATTCCACAAGTCAGCTTTGTGGGCGAGTTTGCTGGTGCTGTGAGCCGTCGCGACCTGGCGCAAATCTTCGACCCCCAGGCCAGAGCCGTTGTCGGTCATTTGCAGTTGCCAGGGGTGCGATCTCACCTCCAGCACAATGCGCGTTGCCCCAGCATCAATGGCATTCTCCGCCAGCTCTCGCACCACGGCAGCCGGAGAGTCAATCACTTCTCCTGCGGCCATGAGCTGCACAATGTCAGGTGGCAGCGGTTGAATCCCGGCCATGCGGTAGCACCCCAACAAACAAAAAAGGGTGGGCTTCCGGCCCACCCCTCATGCTAGCGATAATTGCGTTAGCGACTCTCCAACTTCAGGTTGGTTAGAGAATTTGCGACAGGAATTTCTTCGTCCGGTCTTCTTGAGGATTGTTGAAGAAAGCATCGGGCGTATTTTCTTCGACCAGATAACCGCCATCCATCAGCACCACGCGATCGGCGACCTCCCGCGCAAAGCCGACTTCGTGGGTCACACACACCATCGTCATGCCTTCCGTGGCTAGCTGACGCATGACGTCCAGCACCTCCCGCACCATCTCGGGGTCAAGGGCGGACGTCGGCTCGTCAAACAGCATCACCTTAGGCTGCATGGCTAGGGAACGGGCGATCGCCACCCGCTGCTGCTGACCACCAGAGAGCTGCCCAGGGAATTTCTGCGCTTGCTCCAGAATACCGACCCGCTCTAGCAGCTGCATCGCCACTTCCTGAGCTTTGGCCTTGGGCCAGTGCCGCACCCAAATGGGCGCCAGGGTGACGTTTTGCAGCACCGTCAGGTGGGGAAACAGGTTGAACTGCTGGAAAACCATCCCCACTTCCCGGCGGATGGTTTCAATATTTTTCAAGTCGTGGGAAATTTTGATGCCGTCCACCTCAATGCTGCCCTTTTGATAAGGCTCCAGCGCATTGAACGTACGAATGAAGGTGGACTTACCCGAACCTGAAGGTCCCATTACCACCAGCACCTCGCCTTTATAGACGTTCATGCTGACGCCTTTTAAGACGTGGAAACCGTTGTCGTACCACTTCTCCACATCCTGCGCCACAATCACAGGTTCGCCAGCTTGGCTGCTAGCAGGAACGGTCTCGGTTTGAAACTGAGTCATGGGTCAAATCTCTATGTATCTAAAGGAGTTCAGGAGTCAGGAGAGGCGTTAATGACGCTGGGTGAGTATTCGCAACCACAGGCCGACCTGTATACATAATTGTGCATCAGGATATCCGTAGCCTGACTTTTAAGCTGTCAACTGTTACACGAAGCCGACTAGTGACCGGTGTTGAGCTTTTCTTCGATTTTGCGACTGCCAAGGGACATGGCATAGCAGAAAAACCAGTAGATGATGCCGATGAACAGATAGACCTCGGCATAGCGTCCCAAGTAAGTCGGGTTCGCCAAAATAGAACGGCTAATCCCTAAGAGTTCGGCCAAGCCCACGATCGCCAGCAGCGTCGTGTCTTGGAACAAACTAATAAACTGGCCGACAATTGCCGGAATCGCTGTCTTTAGCGCCTGAGGCAACACAATCAGACTTAAGGTCAACGGCGTGTTTAAGCCTAGAGAAGCCGCTGCCTCTCCTTGTCCCCGAGGCACTGCCTGCAAGCCCGCCCGCACGTTTTCCGCCAGGTAAGCCGCACTAAAAATAGTCAGACCGATGATGGCTCGCAGCACCCGGTCAGGGCGCATGCCTTCCGGCAGAAACAGGGGAATCATCACCTGGCCCATAAACAGAATGGCGATCAGCGGCACTCCGCGAATCAGCTCGATATAAGCAATGGACATCCATTTCACGACGGGCAGGCTGCTTCGACGGCCCAACGCCAAAATCACCCCCATGGGGAAGCAAAGCGAAATGCCGCTTACCGCCATCAAGAGGGTAAGCACCAAGCCTCCCCAGTCATTCGTGCTCACGGGTTCAAACGAGAATCCGACGAAGCCTAGCACTAGTCGCAAAACGACAAACGTGACGATAAACCCAATGGCAAAGACCCAAAAGTTGAGTTGGAAGCCACGGGGGATGATGAAAACAGCCAGTCCCAATAAACTGCCGGCCACCGCGATCGCCACAATCCAAGCTACCGGAGGAATTAGGTACTGGAACAAAATCCCTGGCAACACGAATAGCAGCGCCAAGGATGCGATCGCCGAGAGCACAGTTGCGACGATTTCACCGCCCTTCTGACCCCGCTCATTTATCACCGGAACCAGCTTCGATCTCAGAACCCAGCCTAAGACTAAGCTCGCCACCAGGGCGATCAGACCCGCCAGCAGTGTTTGACTGAAAGGGCCGCCACCAATTAGCCAAATTGAGATGAAATAGGAGACAAACCAGAGGGAAGAAATCCAAGTTCCTAAGCCAGAAACTTTCTGTCCCAAGCTACGGCCCGCCCAAGCCATCGCTGCGACGAGTGCCACCATAAATAACAACTGAGGACTACTGGGACGAGTGGGCGGAAAAATCACGAACCCCGCTGCCACGACCCCAAAGCCAATCAAGACATTGCGACTAAAAAGCTTGGGCAGATTGCGGGCCAAGACGCCCCAAGACAATCCAGACAGGGCACACATCAAGCCCAATAAAATCCAGATTCGCCAATACTGGTCAGTCGGATATAAACCCGACATAAATAGACCAATATTGTTGGGAATGACGACCCATTGGGCCACCGTCACCGCCCACTTGAACATGCTAAACAGGCCATAGCCCAGAACTGAGACGACCACAACAGTCAGAATGCTGTTGAACCAGTCGCTAAATAGATTTTTCTTCAGCCACTCCCCGGCTCCCAGGCGCCTAGCTTCAGGAGCAGTTGACACGTTATCCGGTGTCGTTGTTGTCATTGTTTAACGCTCCTTAAACTGCACAGTTTGGTTCAGCGTATTCATGCCGAGAGTAATAAGTAGGTTGATGGTGAGGTAAGTCGCCATCAAAATCAGAAAGACTTCAATCGGTCGCCCGGTCTGGTTAAAGGTGGTATTCGCAACGGAATACAGTTCCGGATAGGCGACGGCAAAGGCCAACGATGAGTTCTTCGCTAGGTTCATAAATTCGCTATTCAGCGGGGGAATGATGACCCGCAGTGCTTGGGGAAAAACCACGAGCCGCATGGCCAGACCAGAAGGGAGGCCGAGTGATCGCGCCGCTTCCCACTGTCCTTTTGATACGGACTGAATCCCTGCCCGCACAATTTCCGCGATGAATGCCCCGGTGTAAAACACCAGTGCTGTCAGCGAGGCCACATATTCCCGCGAGAGCCGCAGCCCCCCCGTGGCGCCACCACCATCTTGTACCTGTGGCGTCGCCCAGCCCAAAGCAAAGAAGAAAATGCCCAAGCCCACTAAGCCCATCACGCCGAGCATGATTAGTTGCTGCTGACCAGAATCGCCCTGCTCAACCATTTTTTTGACGCGCCATTGCCAAACAAAGGAGGCAGCTACGGCCAAAGCGATTAATACCAGCAGCCAGGCCCAAGCTCCACTAGCGCTTGGCCAAGGGATATAGATGCCTCGGTTACTTGCGATCAGGACGTTGCCGATGTTGATCTGCTCGTCTGGTGTGGGCAACAAACCGTAAACCGCAAAGTACCAGAAGAATAATTGCAGGAGTAGCGGCACGTTACGAATCAGACCCACATAGGCGCGGCTGATTTTATGCACTAGCCAGTTTTGTGAAAAGCTGGACACACCAGCAGCAATACCTGTTGTGGTCGCTAATATGACGCCAACAATCACCAGGGTGATCGTGTTGACCACGCCTACAATGAGCGCCTTACCATAGGGATCATTCGGCCGATATTCGATCACGCTTTCGCCAATGCTAAAACCAGCGGGGCTGGATAAAAAGTTAAAGCCAAAGCTTGATCCCTGCTGCGCCAAGTTGGCGTTGAGGTTGAACACGAAATAACCCAAGATTGCCGCCACGACGACGACGGTAATAACCTGAAAGGCTATCTTCCAGAAGCGATCGTCGCGCAGTAGCTGTTTGAGGTTGAATTTTTTCGACTCGCCAGCGTTGCTAACCATCTGTGCAAAATTTCCAGCAATTAGGTGACGGGCTCAGTAATTTGCCCGAGAATTTTTAGAACTCTATGACAAAACTC
>CAZFWL010000258.1:2004-5138 GCA_964522775.1 uncultured Halomicronema sp. | reverse complement strand
GCAAGCAACGGCCCAGATGAACTTAGGCGGCCTTTACAGTTTGGCGGCGGACTATGATACGGCGATCGTCTGGTATGAAAGGGGAATTGCCCTCGCCACGGAATCGGGCTTCCTCGGCTCGGCGGCCTATGGCCTCAATAATTTAGGCGGCACGTATCAAAAATTGGGCAATCAGACCGCTGCGATCGCTGAGTTTGAGCGTAGTCTCGCCTTAGCGGTGGAAACGGGCAATCGACAGTTGCAAGCCACTGTCCTGACCAATTTGGGTGTCGCCTTTGAAGACGTGGAGGATTTCGATCAGGCGTTGAGCAGTCATCAGGCCAGTGTAGCGATCTCCCGTGATCTTGAAACACCTCGTTTGCTGGCCGACGCCCTCAATAATCTGGCTCACACGCAGCTGGTTACAGGGGACTTTGACCCCGCTGAAACTGCCTTGCAAGAATCTGTCCAACTTCTATCAGCCCTCCGTCAGGGACTGGCCGACGCCGATAAAGTTAATGTCTTCGATACCCAAATCTATACGTATAACCTGCTGATGCAGGTGCAGGTGGCCCAAGGCGACTACACGGCGGCGCTGGAAACTTCGGAAGCGGGACGAGCGCGGGCCTTTGTCGAATCTTTTGCGACGGATGATACGCAGTTGACGGCCCCGACGATTGATGAACTGCGACAGGTCGCCCGTCGATTAGACGCCACGTTGGTGGAATACGCGATCGTGCCTGAGGACGACTTCACGGTGCAAGGACGCCAGCGGGGCAAAGCCGGGCGAGTCTTTGTCTGGGTTGTCGCCCCCGAAGGCACCGTCACTTTTGAAGAAATTTCCCTTGCCGGGATTGATCTCAGTTTGAATGATCAGGTGCAGCAAAGCCGTTCAGCCATTGGTGCTTTGGGACGCACTCGCGGGATCGGGGTGGTGCAGTCCGAAAGCGCTGAATCGTCGTCTGATCTGAATGATTTGTATGACCGCTTGATTGCGCCGATCGCTGATGCGCTGCCAGATGACCCGGATGAGCTAGTGGTTTTGGTGCCCCACGAATCACTGTTTTATCTACCCTTTGCAGCATTGCACGACGAGGCTGGAAATGCCCTGATTGATCAGCACACGTTGCTCACGACCCCGGCAATTCAACTGTTAGACCTAACGCTCAATGATTCGTTGGAGACTGGTAGTGCCCCTCTGGTAGTGGGCAATCCGACGATGCCCGCAGTCCCCAGTTTGGAAGGTGATTTACAGCCATTGCCTGGAGCAGAGGCGGAGGCCACTGAGATTGCGGAACTCTTTCAGACGAAGGCGATTCTCGGGAGTGACGCGACTGAATCGAAGGTCGCCGCGGCGATGCCGGATGCCAATGTGGTGCATCTCGCGACCCATGGCTTGTTGGATTACGTCGATACCACCGATCGCATTCCCATTCCTGGAGCGATCGCCCTCGCCCCTTCGGCTGATGATGATGGTTTGCTAACCGCGCGCGAGATTGCCGATCTTTCCCTGTCTGCTCAGCTGGTCGTTCTCAGTGCTTGTGATACGGGTTTGGGTGAAGTGACCGGCGATGGCGTGGTGGGGTTATCGCGATCGCTACTCTCAGCTGGTGCCCAGAGCACCGTGGTATCGCTCTGGGCCGTCCCTGACGAGCCCACGGCCGCGTTAATGAAGGCTTTTTATGCTGAGCTGTCACAGGGAGCGAATAAGGCGCAAGCTCTGCGCCAGGCCATGCTGCAGACCCGTGCTCAATATCCTGACCCGATCAATTGGGCGGCCTTTGTCCTAATAGGCAACCCAGCCCCGTTGTCGCGCTAGCTGAGCGGTGAGGGCGGATTGTGAAAGAGCTGAGTTGGCGAGCTGAGCGTGATTCTTCGATTTTTGGTGGGCTGTTGGGCTCAGACACTACACACAACACGCGTATTTTTTCGGTATGCTATGACAGCCAAATTAATCGGGCATAAGCGTTATAACGCTACTACCGGTAAGACAGCTGACGAAAAAACTGCCCTGTCAGTTAGGAGTTGAGCGAGTGAAGCTTTTTGCAAGATGGCGTGTCGGCCTGGTGCATTCAGTGCTGTTGTCGCTGCTATCCGTAGTGGGATTGGCAGGCTGTCATGCTGCTGTTTCCGAGAGCGAGGCCCCAGAGACTCCGTCAGCATCGGCACCACCGTCTGCTGAATCACCAACCAATGAAACTCTTCCCCCTTCTCAATTAGAACCTGACCAAGAACTTCTGAATCAGCAGCTATTAGCACAAGGGCAAATCTTGCCGGTGGGTGCTGAAGTCGTCATTGCGGATCAAACCCTGGGCTTAGAAGTGGCAGAAACCCCCCAGCAGCAAGCTGTTGGTTTGATGGCGCGAGAATCTTTACCCGACGATCGCGGAATGCTTTTTCCCTTTGAGCCCGCCCGTCCAGTGAACTTTTGGATGAAGAATGTCCTGATTCCGCTGGATATGGTGTTTATTCGCAATGGAGAAGTGGTAGCGATCGCGAGCGAGGTGCCGCCTTGCGAAGGCGATCCATGCCCGACCTATGGGCCTGGGCGGCAACCAGTTGATTACGTCTTAGAACTCCGGGGTGGACGGGCTGCCGAGTTGGATTTACAAACAGGAGACGCGATCTCCTTTACCTGGCTCGAAGAGACCGAAGCGGCCTCGGAAGCACCGCCAGAATCCTAAATAACCCGCTCTAAGCGCCTTCGCTAATTGGTGGACTGGTCTTAAGGCGAGCGGTGTAAATGCTTTAGCGATTCCAAAAACGGCAACTTCTTGCCAATGTCAACGTCTATGGGTTATCGGTGCCTTTTAATGCTTTGACGCTACGATCTAGCGGCATGTGTGTCATTCTGCTGTGGTGCGCTTTAGGTCTCAGGTGTTGCTTGATTGCCAACACTATCCTTGTGCTCGACTGGTCTCGATGGTGTCATTCGGTTTTGCCATGACTCAACGGGTAGAAACAGTCTTCTCTTTTTCTAGGGCAGTTATGGGGCAGCCGGAGCCCCTTATTGGCTGACGATTTATGCTTGCTTGCCCGGAATTGCTTGATTAGTTTCCGTAGAAACTCATACCAGTCAACAACTGGAATATTCCTGGGCGGCTCAAGAGTCGTAAAAACTAGCAATAAGGTCGCAGAGTGATGGTGGGCATACT
>CAZFWL010000258.1:0-1994 GCA_964522775.1 uncultured Halomicronema sp. | reverse complement strand
CATCATCAGCGTCGTTTTAGCATCTACCTTTGCCGATTTCCAATTTACCGTCCGGTTTACATGCACTGCTTTGCTGATAAAAAGCTGCCTGCGGCCAATGTTCTGGGCGCTTATCCCAGCAGCTCTATGAATGATGCCTCGGCAGAATCTGGCCACCGCTTACTACTGATTGATGGGTTGGGTGATCAACAATCAGCCTTGTTGGCGGCACTCAATAATACGGGGGCAACGGTTCATCGGGTCAACGCGATCGCCGATGCTTGGCCGCTGATGACGGCTTATCCACCGAGCTTGGTGCTCTTAACGGTGCCGTCAGGTCACTATGAGAGCTATGAATTTTGTCGGCAACTGCACCAAAACCCTCAAACCGCCACCGTGCCAGTGCTATTTATCGGTGCCGGTGATAATAAAGCCGACCGCTTGCGAGCCTTCGAAGTGGGGGGTGTTGATTTCATCCCCATGCCTTATTGGCCAGAAGAAGTCGTTGCGCGAGTACAGCGGCATCTCGCATTGGCCAAGCCCCAGTCTCAAACCACTCGGCAGATGCGGCAGCTCATGACGCATCGTGGTTACTCGCCACTACTAGCTAATTTGCAAAAAACGCTCCGTCAGCAGGCCCTCAAGCTCAAAGAACAAAACAGTCGGCTTCAGCAAGAAATCCACGAGCGCCAAGAAATTGAGAGCGCTCTGCGTCAAGAACAACAAAAGTCAGAGCAGCTATTGCTCAACATTTTGCCGGAAGCAGTAGTTAACCAACTCAAGCAGTTTCAGGGATCGCTGGCCGAGCGGTTTGATGACGCCACCGTTTTGTTTGCCGACATTGTTAACTTCACGCCTTTGGCGGCGCACTACAGTCCCCTAGAACTGGTGAATCTGCTGAATCAGATTTTTTCGACGTTCGATCGCTTAGCCGAAGATTACCGCCTCGAAAAGGTAAAAACGGTGGGTGATGCTTACATGGCCGTGGGTGGAGTCCCCGTTTCGCATGCTGATCATGCGGAGGCCGTGGCGGAGATGGCCCTGGCGATGCAGGCTGCGATCGCGCAATTTAGTCCTGCCCAGCGGGCACCGCTGCAACTCCGGATTGGCATCAACACCGGCACAGTGGTGGCTGGGGTCATCGGCATTAAAAAATTTAGCTATGACTTATGGGGCGATACCGTGAATGTTGCTAGTCGGATGGAATCGCAGGGGCAGCCAGGCAAAATTCAGGTCACGGAAGCGACCTATCAGCGCCTGCGAGAGCGGTTTCAATTCACCCCGGCGCAGGAAATCGAGATCAAGGGGAAAGGGCCAATGCGCACTTATTATCTGATTGGGCGTTTGTAGTATCGGGCGGTTCTCCCTCGCGATACACTATTGAGGTTTGTGAGAAGGGGCTGTCATCGCCGTCACTGGTGCTGTTTGGCAGGATGAATGTTCTGTCAGGCGTCTGTGCCTGAGCTGGTTCAGCAATGTGCCAGTGGCTGCGTTCATTGAGTCGGTGTGATGATCGACAACAGTACGCTGACGGAGTGTAAGACTGGCCCATTTCTCTGTGCCTGAATGGCGGCCCACGGCAGGAAGACAACGAGAGTTATGGCAACGTTTTTATTGGAAGTTGGGACAGAAGAACTGCCCGCAAGTTTTGTGGAAGAAGCCCTGGCCCAGTGGCGCGATCGCATTCCCACTGAATTGGCAGAAGCCTTTTTGACGCCAGGGAACATCCGCTTTTACGGTACTCCACGACGCCTCGCGCTACTGCTGACGGACTTGCCAGAAAAACAGCCAGATCGTGAGGAAGAAGCGAAAGGGCCACCCGCAAAAGCTGCTTTCAAAGACGGCAAACCGACCAAAGCTGCCGAGGGCTTTGCGCGCTCGAAAAATGTCAGTGTCGAAGACTTGGAGATTCGCGAGACCGACAAGGGCGAATTTGTGTTTGTGCAGCATAAGATTCCGGGGCGTCCGGCAACTGAGCTGCTGCAAGAATGGGTGCCGCAATGGATTTTAGGACT
>CAZFWL010000257.1:0-5145 GCA_964522775.1 uncultured Halomicronema sp. | reverse complement strand
CGGGGCATCGATGCACTGAAGCGGTGTAGATCGCTGGCCGAAAGTCTACGGGCGGAAGATGTTGTGGCCGTGGCTACGAGTGCCGTTCGGGAAGCCAAAAACGGTCAGGCCTTTTTGGAGCGGGTTCAAGAAGAGGTCGGACTCTCGATTAACTTGATCGCGGGCACCGAAGAAGCCCGCCGCATTTATCTGGGCGTCTTGTCGGGCATGGAATTCCATGACCAACCCCATGCCGTGATCGACATCGGCGGCGGCTCCACGGAGCTCCTGCTGGGCACAGGCGGACCGCATCGATTTTTAAGCAGTACAAAGGTCGGGGCCGTCCGGTTGACGGCTCGATTTGTCAGCACTGATCCCATCAGTGACGAAGAATTCACCTATCTCACTGCCTATGTGCGGGGGCGCATGGAACCCGCCGTAGAAGATTTGAAACGGCACCTGCAACCCGATGAGGTCCTACACCTTGTCGGCACTTCCGGCACAATTGAATGCGTTGCCGCCCTGATTGCCCAAGATCGACTCGGATTCGTCCCAGAACCGCTTAACGGTTTTCAATTCACTTTGGAAGAACTGCAAACCTGGACCAATAAGCTCCGAAAGCTCAATCTGGAAGAGCGGCTAGATTTACCCGAGATGTCAGCTCGGCGGGCAGAAATCATTGTGGCTGGAGCCGTCATTCTGCAAGAAACCATGAGGATGCTCGGGACTGAAAGTCTGACCATCTGCGAGCGTGCCTTGCGAGAAGGCGTTGTGGTGGACTGGATGCTCAGTCGGGGCTTGATTGAAGATCGCATGCAGTTTCAGCGATCGGTGCGAGAGCGCAGTGTGCGAGCCGCTGCTGACAAATATCATGTGCCTCGAGCTCCCCGTGAGCGCGTGGCTGATTTTGTGCTGGGCTTGTTTGATGCTACCCAAGGGCACCTTCATGACTGGGGCAATGCCGAACGCGAACTGCTGTGGGCCGCCGCGATTCTGCACAATGCCGGACATTACATCAGCCACTCTAGCCACCACAAGCATTCCTATTACTTGATTCGCAACGGTGAACTGCTGGGCTACACCGAAGCCCAGATTGAAGTGATTGCGAATGTTGCCCGCTATCACCGCAAGAGCCTACCCAAAAAGAAACACGAAAACTATCGCAACCTGTCAGACAAGCAAGATCGCAATCTGGTGAATGAACTGAGTGCCATGTTGCGCGTGGCGGTCGCGCTTGATCGTCGGGGCATTGGCGCGATCGCCTCAGTGCAGTACGAGTTCGATGAAGCCAGCCAAGTGTTGCACATCGCGATACAGCCCGCGTCATCCCATGACGACTGCGCTTCCGAGATCTGGAACCTTGAAGACAAGAAGCTGTGGTTTGAGGAGTTGTATGGAGTCGGGCTAACGGCCCACCTGCCAAAGGACTTTAAGTGACGGGTCGCGTGACCTCACCGATAACTTGAAAGGTGGCAGACCAATCTTTATGAGGTGCGATTGCTGCGAACTCCCTTCCTGCGATGTCATCAATCCTTCATGGCTGGGTGACATGGGCACGACGCCCTAATAAATGCCACTGCATAAATTGCTCAGGACGCTATAAAACTGACTGTCGGGGTCAGCGGACTGCATAGCCTGCTGCATAGTTTGGGTGGGATTGAGGGGGCGGTCGTTAACATCGAGATACTGTGCACTTTCGATCGCATGCATCATGCTGTCGCAATTAGCCACATAGCCGAACAGGGCTGCTGCGGTACCGTTATCGCTAATGGGCGATCGCCGCGCCAGCAGGGTGAATCGCAGTTGGTTATTTTGACGATTTTGGTTAGGGCTGAGCCACCATTCCTGGGTAATGTCTTGACCGACACTGTTTTCAAAACTGTCGGTGTAGAGATAACGCCAGTCGGCAAAAGGATTGGTCGTTTGTGCCAGCACGGCTGAGGCCGGGCTCAAAAAAATGGGGAGTGTGGCAGCAACAGCGGCGAATTTAGCAAACATGGTCATACTTCGCGTAGGGTAAACCAAACAAAACGCGGCAAGATGCCGTCTAGGGACTGGGGCATGGCGCAACGCTATTAACTTAATGACAGATCGGCCAATCAACCTAGGGTAAAGTCCACTTTTGTGTCTGTCATAAACCGTCGGGGCTGAGCGGTCGTTGCCAGTATCAAGGGCAGTAACTAAGAGTTGTCGATGGCAACTATCCAGCTAAATGACTGACGACTTTGAGTTGGTAAATGTTCCGGCGGCGTTTTGCTGCATACAGCATCTCATCGGCGATCGCGATCGCGGTTATGTCATCCATTTCAGTTGGCATTGGCACCACGGCAATGCCTAGGCTAACGGTAACGTGCATATCTGTCGGCGAGGCGGCATGGGGAATGGCCTGCGCGGCTAGTTGACTTTGAATCCGCTGGGCGATCGCGGCCGCCCCAGTTTGGTGCGTATTGGGCAGCAGCATAATGAACTCCTCGCCGCCATAGCGGGCGACTAAATCACTGGGACGCTGCATGCAATGCTTGAGAAGGTTGGCAATTTTCATCAGGCAGCGATCGCCTGTCGGGTGTCCGTAAGTATCGTTATAGGCTTTGAAATGGTCAATATCCAGCATCATAATGGTGAGGGGTAGGCCCTCGCGCTCATGGCGCGACCATTCTTTGGACAACACCATGAGAAACTGCCGCCGATTCGCTACCTTTGTCAAACTATCGGTGGTGGCTAGCTCTTCTAGTTGGGCATTAAGCAGTTGGAGTTCTAGTTCGGCTTGCTTGCGATCGCTAATATCTCGGAGAGAGCCGATAATCATTAGCGGTTGTCCTGAGCGGTCGCGATGCACCATTGCCTGGTCTTCGACCCAGAGATACGTGCCGTCTCGACAAAGCACTCTGATCTCCACGCAATAAGACGACTGCTTGCCAGATTGTGCGGCCTCAATTGCTGCGGTTAACAGTGCCACATCGTCGGGGTGAACTTTAGCTAAACTATCTTCTAAGGTCTGGGGTAGTTCAGCCAGAGCGTAGCCAAAAATCTCCGCTGCATTTTGGCTAAAGGCATATTGTTGGCGGATGTAATCATATTCAAAGACAACTTGCCGCCCTGTGGTGATCGCAATTTCGTAGCGATCGCGCCACACCTGCAATTCTTGAGACAGCAACTGTAAGGTCTGTTCACCGAGCTTGAGTTCTGTAATGTCGATATCGACGATGGTGCCGTCCCAATATTGGCCTGCCGCATGCCAGCGCACAGATACATGACCCAGAATGTACTGCAAAGTCCCCTGCGGATATCGGTAACGATAGGTGCGCACAAACTCTTGCGTGGGCGAGTTTTGCTGTTTGAATTCCTGCAACAAAGGCAAGATTACTGTTTGCCAGTCCTCAGGCTCAATACATCCTTGCCAGAGACTGGGGTCAGCGATTAGGGCTTTAGCGCTAAACCCATAGAGTTGCGCACAGTTTGGCGAGACGTACTCAAATTTGAAGCTGTAATCGGGAGAGAGGCGAATCCGCAAAATGGTGGCGCGGGCACTGGCTAACACGCTGGATAGCTGCGACTCGGAGGCTTGCAATGCCAGCTCTAGCTGCTTCCTATCACTAATATCGAGCATCACGCCGACCATACGATCAGGGGTGCCTTCAGCGGTGTAGATGGCTTTGCCTTGCGTGAGTACCCAGCGCACCTGACCATCCGGATGCACCACTCGATATTCGACAGAAAGCAGTGACTTTTGCGCCACGGCCATTTGAAATTGGGTTTCGGTCGCGGCTAAATCGTCGGGATGAACGTGATCTCGCCATACCTCATAGCTAGCCGGTATGGAATTGGGTACGAGCCCCATTAACCGATAGTGACTCGCGCTCCAGGTGGCCTGCCCGGTGGCAATATCAAACTCCCAACTTCCGGTATTCGTTAACTCAAGGGCAAGGCGGCGCTTTTCTTCACTGGCGGCTAACGCCAACTCGGCCAGCTTACGCTCAGTGATGTCGGCGGTTGTGCCTACCAACCGGACGACGTTACCGTGCTCGTCGCGCTGGGCCTCCCCCCGATTCATGATGTAGCGTCGGGTACCGTCAGCGTGCCTCAGCGATTGCTCTAGCTCGTAAGGTGTACCAGTATTAATGGCTTGATTGACGACAGCTTCTAGCTGGGAGCCGCCTGGCGGATCTAGTAGCGAACGATAGACCGTATCAACGGTGGGAGGGCCTAATTCTGAATCGCGCCCCACAATGCGATACATCTCAGCCGACCATGCCAGTTGCTGACTTGCCACATCAAATTCCCAACTGCCTACCCGGGCGATGCGTTGGGCGGCTTTCAATTGGTTTGTCGTTTGTCGTAGTTCTGCAGTGCGCTGAGCAATGTCGGCTTTCAGCGATCGCTCATAATTTTCATGGAACTGTTGGATTTCTTGTTGTTGGGCATCCGTCTTAGTCATCATCTCTAAAAATGCCCGCCGTAAAGATTCCACTTCGTGAATGCGGGTCGTGGGAGTGGCGGTTTGTGGTTGGCCATTGCCGTAGGCCAACATCGCTTCGTTGAGCTGCTGCAGCGGTCGTGTAATGCGCCGCGTGAGCCAAAGCCCGACTCCGATCGCGATCAGCAGCGTGAGCCCCGACCCAATCAGAGCGGGACGAATGGTAGCCCAGAATGTGCTCAGCAAGGCCGACTCAGGCAGTGTGGTGACAATCACCCAGTCCAGACCACAGTTTTGGCAATAGGGGCTGGCATGAACGTAGTAGCGATCGCCCGCCACTCGCATCGTAAAGTCTAGTGAATCCGTCGCGGTGATGAAGCTGGCTGGCTGCGCTTGTATGACCTCAAAGGCGGCCCGGGTGACTGGATTTTCGCTGTCTGCTGCCGTGAGCCGCTGAAATTCAACCTGCTGTGGCACGGTCATGGGGGGGGACGTTTCTAGCGCTGGATTTAATGAGGGTGAGGCCGATATATAAGTAGGGTCAGGCGTTGAATTAGCGACCATCAGCCCGTTGGTTTGCATGACAAATGCCTGCCCCGAGTCGGCAAAGGCTAAGTCCGCTAAAAAATCATCCAGCTGCCGCAGACTCACATTGACTGCAAATACTCCCGCTAGCTGTTGGGCATCGGTATAGATGGGGGAAAAGGCGCTGACGGCTAGGTGGTCAGTTGCGCCAATCTGAAAAATTTCAC
>CAZFWL010000256.1:0-5165 GCA_964522775.1 uncultured Halomicronema sp. | reverse complement strand
GAGGCAATACCAATAATCACAAATCCCATGTGGGAGATGGATGAGTAGGCAATCTTACGCTTCAAATTACGCTGGGCAAAAGAGGTCAGCGCCGCATAAATAATATTGATAATGCCGAATATCACCAATATCGGAGCAAAGACCGCATGGGCATCCGGCAACATCCCTAAGTTCATCCGGATGATCGCATAGCCGCCCATTTTCAACAAAATGCCTGCCAGCAGCATGTGAACCGGAGCGGTGGCCTCCCCGTGAGCATCGGGCAACCAAGTATGTAGCGGAAAGATCGGCAACTTCACTGCGTAAGCGACTAAGAATGCCGCATACATAAATAGTTGAAATTTAACGGTGTAGTCCTTAGCCGCGAGAGTGGTCATGTCGAAGCTGACGGTATCGCCGTAAAAGGCCATGGCCAAGGCTGCCACCAAAATAAACAGCGACCCCCCTGCGGTGTACAGGATAAATTTGGTTGCTGCATAGAGCCGCTTCTTGCCGCCCCAAATGGAGAGAAGGAGGTACACCGGAATCAGTTCCAACTCCCACATAAAGAAGAACAGCAGCATGTCTTGCACGGCAAAGACCCCCAGCTGACCGCTGTACATAGCCAACATCAGGAAATAGAACAGCTTGGGCTTGAGGGTGACTGGCCAAGACGCCAAAATCGCCAAGGTACTAATAAAACCAGTCAGCAAAATCAGCGGCATGGAGAGGCCATCAGCCCCTACGGACCATTTCAGATCGAGCTGAGGCACCCAGGTGTAGCTCTCTACTAGCTGCAGGCCAGGATTGTTGAAGTCATAGCCTAGGTAGAAGGCCGCGACCAGCAAGACAAAATCAATGAGTCCAACCGTGAGGGCATACCATCGCAGGGTTTTGCCGTCTTTGTCGGGAATGAAGGGAATGAATAAGGCTGCGGTAATCGGCAGGAATATTGTGACCGACAGCCAGGGAAATTGAGCAAGTTCCATAGGAAATATCTAAGGGTGCTTTGAGAAGAATTTTTCAACCGGAATTGCCGTGACAGTTCCTCGGGCAGAAATAACTAAAGATTCTTACTCAAGACTTTAGAGGGGGATTTGGATGATCGCGGTAAATCGCAACAAGTTTTTAATTTCTAAAAGGAATTTCACCATGAGAAAGCATGGCTAGTGGACACTAGCCATGCTTTGCAAAGTTATTTAGCCAATTAGAGCATCGGCTTAGGTAATACCAGACACCAGCACCAACCCTAGCACCGCGCCGAACACAATCAGCGCATAGAACTGAGCTCGGCCATTTTCCAGATATTTCAAACCTTCGCCTGTCACGAGAGTGACAAACCCAGCCAAGTTGACAATCCCATCCACAATGCGGACGTCCATTGTCAAAGTTTGCTTAGCCAAGCCGCGACAGCCCTTCACAAAGACAGCGTCGTATATTTCATCGATGTACCACTTGTTTTTGGACAACTTGTACAGCGGCTGGATTTGATTCGCGATCGCGGCGGGATCAATCTTCTTCTGGGCGTACATCAAGATGGCCAGGGAAATACCAATCAGGCCAATGCCCACAGAAGATCCGGCCATGAGGATGAATTCTGACCATTCAAACTCGGCAAACGCCTCAGACCAAGGCAGCAGCGCCTCGACTTCTTCGCTGGGGGGATGGATAAACGCCTCGAAGTAATTCACAAAGGGCGTCCCCACCAAGCCCACGAGAACCGAGGGAACTGCTAATGCCACCAACGGCAGCGTCATCGAAATCGGTGACTCGTGAGGCGTTGAGGCATGATGCTCGTCATGGCCATGCTCTTCATCCTCCACGTCGAGGGTCAACTCCTGAGGGTTCATCGCACCAGGGCCAAGGGAAGCGCCCATAGCCATCAGCTGCTCACGCTTGAGCTGAGTCTGAATCTCTTTGTTGGTACCGCGAAATTCTCCTTCAAAGGTGCTGAAGTACATGCGGAACATGTAAAACGCAGTGATACCGGCGGTTAGCCAGCCGATCGCCCACAATACAGGGCTCACGGTAAAGGTAGAGCCAAGAATTTCATCCTTCGACCAGAAACCCGCGAAAGGCGGAATACCGCAAATTGCCAAGGTGCCCACCAGGAAAGTCGCGGAGGTAATGGGCATGTATTTACGCAGGCCACCCATCAGGCGCATATCTTGAGCCAATACCGGATCATGGCCAACGACCTCTTCCATACCGTGAATCACGGAACCGGAGCAGAGGAACAGCATCGCTTTGAAGTAAGCGTGGGTCATCAGGTGGAACAGACCAGCACCGTAAGCACCAACGCCCATGGCCATCATCATGTAGCCCAACTGGGACATGGTGGAGTAGGCCAAGCCTTTTTTGATGTCGTTCTGCGTGATGGCGATGCTTGCACCCATGAAAGCGGTAAAGCAGCCGACCCAAGCGATCGCGGTCATCACCGTGGGCAGTTCCTCAAAGACGGGGAACATGCGAGCCACGAGGAAAATCCCGGCGGCCACCATCGTTGCAGCGTGAATTAGTGCGGAAATCGGTGTGGGGCCTTCCATCGCATCCGGCAGCCACACATGCAGAGGAAACTGCGCAGACTTGGCAACGGGACCGAGGAAAATCAACACGGCGAAAATCGTCGCGACCCCAGCGGTGAGGCTGCCATTTTCCACCAGGGCAGTGAGCCGCTCGCCCATCACGTCGAACTCGAAGCTGCCGGTGGCCCAAAAGATCGCCAGCATCCCTAGCAGCAGACCAAAGTCGCCCACGCGGTTAGTAATAAACGCTTTTTGACAGGCATCAGCTGCACCATCGCGGCCGTACCAAAAGCCGATGAGCAGGTAAGAACACATGCCCACCAGTTCCCAAAACACATAAATCTGCAGCAGGTTGGGGCTAATGACCAAACCTAACATCGAGGAACTGAATAGGCTGAGATAGGAATAAAAGCGCACATAGCCCGGATCGTGAGCCATGTAGCCATCGGTGTAGACCATGACCAGAAAGGCTACCGTGGTCACAATCACCAGCATCAGTGACGCCAAATGATCAATGGTGTAGCCCATCGTCAGCGTAAAGTCGCCCGCCGAAGCCCACTCAATGGTGCGGGTATAAGCTTCATGCCCCTGCACCTGACTGAAAAAGAGGAGAAACGACAGTACCATTGCCGCCCCAGTCAGGGACACAATAAACACTGCCGACGGACGCCGGAGCGTACTCGTCGTCTGACTGTAGCTGATGAGTCCCGTGCCTACGATCGCGGCCCCGACCAGGGGCAACACTGGCACTAGCCAGGCGTACTGATAAATCGGCTCAATTAATTCCATACGTTACCTATGCCCGCTTGCTGTTCCTTGCGACAAATTGGCAAAACCGCCTACATTTTGACACAACCCTAGTCGCTGAATTTCATTCGCTCGATATACTTCCGTCTTTTTTTATGCGATCGCTAGCCTCAACCGGCTGCCACATAGAGATGAATCAATGAAAACGCATCGAATCATGAGGCCGCTGTCAAGAGTGAGATCCCCCGCGTCGCAGGACGGTATCGTCCTTTCACTCTGATGGGTATACCCTACGCGCCTAGATTTTTTGGTACCAAGATAACAGTTGGGAAGCTCCGAATCCCGGTATTCCGAGCGGGCACCCAATCAGGTTCGCCCGTTTCAACCACCAGCGAAAGCACTACCACTTGCGTAAAGGGAACGGGTAGACCTAGAAAATCCTAGTCCACTGGACTAGAGAATTTTGTAGACATTGAACGTGCGGATAGCCACGACGCTGCCCACCAGCCCCATGAGCAACAACAGCCAAACGCTGTAGGCAAATTGCGTGGCTTGTTTAGCC
This sequence comes from uncultured Halomicronema sp., assembly GCA_964522775.1. Lineage (GTDB taxonomy): Bacteria > Cyanobacteriota > Cyanobacteriia > Phormidesmidales > Phormidesmidaceae > Halomicronema. Next base: position 1,352 of record CAZFWL010000256.1, on the reverse strand, counting down.
TGGCGCACCTCACCGACCTGGCGGGGCCGCAGATTTTGAATATGGAGGGTCGTCACCGCCGCTAAATTGAGACAAATTAAATTCGTCAAGGTGAGTAGCCCCGCCCCCAACGCTTCTGACCAATAGCCCGCGCCTAACATGAGCCCCACTACCACCAGAGGCGGCAACAGGGCCACCGATACCATCACACCGACGATACTACTGCGCTCTTCGGTGGTGAGGGCGATCGCGCCAGCCACACCCGACGCCAGGGCCAAGATGCCGTCTTGCCAACCCACATGTAGCCGACTGGCTATTTCACTAGAGGCCGTTGAGACGGGCGTAACGAACCCGATGGTCACAGAAAGGGTCAAGGCCAAGATAATTCCTACGGCTCCAGCCCCCAAGGTTCTCAGGGCGAGTTGCTTATCGCCGAGGGTGGTGGCCACTGCCAAGCCCATATTGGGATTCAACAAAGGCGCAATCACCATTGCCCCAATGACCACCGCTTGGTTGTCGCGCAACACCCCGATCGCGGCAATCAGCGTGGACAATACCACCATCGACAGCTGAACCCAAGACAAATTGGCACTCGGAGCAACGCGATCGTAAATTTCTTCACGATTAATACGGGCGACTTGAGGGTTCAATTCAGCGGGAAGTTCCGTTTGGATAGATAGAGTCGCCGATTCGTCGGTAGGCTCAAGTTTTGGAAAATGCGCTTCGACCTCCAACAACAGCAAGCGAAACTTATCGACCTCGTGGAAGCGGTCAAAAAACTGATCCATGACGCTTTCTGCATCATTCGTTGGCACTAGAATCCGAATCCAGAGCTGATCCTGCAATCGCGATTGATAACAAGTTTGAATCTCCGTTTGCTTTGCCAAAAGAGTCTTTAAGCTGGGCTCACAGTCTTCCGGCAAAAACACTTCAATCAAACGTAAACTCATGAACTCACTCAGTGAATTGTCAAAAATTCTCTCAGAGTGAAGGCTCTCTGCCATCAATCTTTAGGCCGCATTCTGGTTGATTGGGCCTGGTTTTTCAATAGGGTGGGGAAAGTACTGGACCGAGGGCAAGAGGCCATAAGCCCATCATCCGAGAATCGGTGTCAAACCACTTCGGAGCGATCGCCCATCAACCGTAAGATGGACAGCGCCAAAATCACCAGAAACAGCGCCAGCCCCACCGTGCAGGCATAGCTCAATTCCAACTCCTGAAACGCCAATTCGTATACGTAGTAGACGATGGTCTTGGAACTATTGAGCGGACCGCCCTGGGTCATGATGTAGATCTCTTCAAAGACCTTGGTGGCAGCGATCGCGGAAATCACTGTGACCAAAAAGATGTAAGGCCGCATCAAGGGAAAGGTG
>CAZFWL010000255.1:0-5168 GCA_964522775.1 uncultured Halomicronema sp. | reverse complement strand
CTCCGTTACTCGCACACTCATCTACCCTCACACTCTTCACTCCCAATCCAGGGCGTAGCTCATTTGCAACGGTGGAATGTTGAGTTCTTCGGGCGTTTGCAAGCAGGTTTCAAAAAACGCGACGGTTTCCTTTGGGCCCGGTCTTCCCTTGGCCGCGCCCGTTACGCCGGAGGCAATCATAACGCCGCACAAACCGTCACTGGCCTCGCACCACTCTTGCCACTGGGTCAGCAGGCGACTGTCATGGGCATCTTGCATCAAAAATTCAATAAACAGGTGAAAGTCACCGTCACCCGTGTGCAGCAGCCCGAGTTGCAGCGTGTCGCCGGACATGGGGTCGCTGCCGGGGTTAAAGCAGACGGCCTTGACACCTTGGGCCGCTTCTAACTGAGAGGCCAGCTTTTTGGCTTTGGGGCGCGAGGTCTGGATCGCCACGACCGGCACCGTTTCGAGATTGGAGTAAGGCGCTGTAAGCCCGGCATGGCCCTGACTTTGTTGCGCCAACTTCAACAACGTACTGGGCAAGCGGGTCAGCAACACCATTGAGCCCTCGGGAACATAATCGTCGCGAAACCGGGGCAGCTCGAACGATGGCAGGTTGGCGTCTTGCTCACCCAGGCTCTCCGCGATCGCAAGTTGTGCAGTAATGTCGGGACAAGTTGAGATTTTGACCTTCAACTGAGATTGATCTAACGGATTCCGCAGCTTGTAAGTATTGGCTAGGTCAGGAAAGTCCGCGACACTCAGCGCTTCTTCATGAGCTCTGAAAAAGCGATTGAGACCGGTTAAGCACACTCGCAGAGCGGCGGCTTCTTCGAGTTCTAGGGTGTGGCGCAACCCCTCCAAGGGGTGCAGACTGCCAAAATCGGGAATCACTTCAGAAGGGGCCGATTGCATCCAGGGTAGGGGCAGCACTGGAGCCGACGTTTCATCCCGCACAAGTTCGAAATTGAGAAACAAGCAGTCTTGGGACAAAAAAGCCTGCTGCATCTGGCGCGTCGTTAGATTACTCTCTGTAGCGGTTTTGCGGAACTGGGTCAGCGAGTCAAGTGAACGATAAATTAGCAGCCCGTATTCAAGCCCCGCCATCCCCAGCACTGAAACATACAGGTCTCCCAAATTCCACTGGTTCAGTTCGATTTTGAGAATCTGGTCATCCCCTAAATGGTTCCAGGGGGCGTTATCCCACAATTCTTGGGCCTGCTCGTTTAGGGCCGCTTCCCAGTCCGGCGGCAGGGGCGATTCGGCAAGTTCGTCCGGCTGCTGTAAGCTCTCGAAAATCTCATCGATGATCGGCAGGGTGTCGGTATAGTCCACCGAAATATCCAAATCTTGCAGGGCGCCCCGGAGGAAAAAATGGATCTCGCGATCGCACACCACCAACTTGTGGGGTCGCGCCGGTGGCATCGCCCCTTGGGGATGCTCCATCGCTTGCAATAGTGTTCTCACGACCGCCTCGTGCCCGGTATCGGCAGGGATAATGGTCACGGCCCGTAACACCCCCTCAGTGCCATCCACCCAAATAATGCAGTCGCTGACTTCGTCGGCGTCGGCTTCTGAATCGCCCCCGTCGTAGCCAAACGCATCCAACATGCCCTCAGAAATGGGACGGCGATCGCCCTCCCAAACAACTGGTTGCTTGGGCAACCGTTGTAGTCGAGCGCAGGTAAAGGGGCTGAGGGAGTACATAAGGGCTGATGAACAAATCCTTGATAGTTGGTTGTAGCAAAAACCGCTCAGGCATTGAACGAATGCGGGAACTCCTTAACACAAGTCAACCTTTGCACCGCTACGGGCTTTAATCTTAAAGACCTACAGGCCAAATTTTCAGAAGACAAGAGTCGATTACGGCAAAAATTATTCTAAAAGTTTGTGCCAATACCTAACGCGAGTCATGGGGTGTGGGCTCACTTTGCACTCAACCAGCCATGTGCAAGCTACTGCGCTGGCTTTGGTTACAAGTTCAGGGCGTCATATCAATTGGCTGAAATTCGACTACACATGAGCCGATTATTCGGATCTTCCTCAATCCCTCTTATTTTAAAGAAGCTCTCAAGCTTCCCACTTTTAATGAGGGAGTGAGCAGGATCTTTGGCATGTATTGCTGTTTTCCAGAATCGGTAGATCGTCGCTCGTGCCGCTGCCAGTTGGCACTGCCGAATCAGTCAGGCATTTTTGCAGGATTCACCAAGGATTAATTCGTCGCCGCACAGCATATCGGCAGACCTGCCAGCACCTCTAAATCCGCTCTAAATCCAGTGTTAAGTGGCTGTTAATCATCCGCTGATAGCGTGCGCTTAGAGCCGCTGTGACGGAGAGGAGATATCACGATGGATGGGGTACGGATATTACTTACCGCTGGACTGCTTTTGTTGCTGGGGGACTTTGTGGCAACTTTTGGGTATCACGTGCCAGAGCATGTGTTTGGCAAATTTCACAGCCTGGTGCACCACAGCCCGCGACGCAGCTTTGTCCGTTATGCCATCCGGCATCGTCAACCGATCGCGCTGCTGGACGGCTTTTTGAGTGCATTCCCCTATTTGGTGTTTATTCCCTGGTTATGGACAGTTTCGCCTTGGGGCGTGGGTTTGGGGCTAGTGCTTGCCGAGTTGCATGTGATTTGGCGACATCGCTTTTCGCCAGCACAGCCGCGTCCCGCCTGGTTAACGCAGCTGTGCCGAGTCTTGGGCATCACGACGCCAGAACGACATCAGATGCATCATCTGTATGCTGATCAAGCGTTTGGCGACATTTTCGCTTTTTATGGTCGGCCCGCTGAATGGTGGCTGAAGTATTTGCGGTCAATCAAAAAGCGCTACCAGACAGCTTGCCGATAGCGCTTTCGAGATGACTATTGATGGAGTCTGGTGCGGTTAATTGCGCCTAATTGCATCCATCATTTACAGGGGATTCGACTTCACCGGAGCAGGCGGTTTTACCCGAGGTTTGTCAGGGTTACGGGTGGGACGGCTCGGGCGATCGCTCCCGTTGCCCCGCTGATTGCGACGCGGAAATACGCCACCACGTCCCTTCTTTTTCTTCTTGGGCGGCACCATGCGAATGGGGCGGCCATCGGTCATCATCAGCTTCTCACCCTGACGCTCGACTTCAAACTCCCAAAAATAGCCGACAGTCTTGCCCGCGATCGCGCCGAACACATGTACCTTGAAGGCTTTCGGCCCTTTGCCAGAGCGCTTAGAGCCTTGAACGATTTTGACGAGAATGGTTTCTGTCTCTTCGTCATAGGCCAACACTTCGCCACGGACCGAAAAGTAATTTTCCGAAGGCAGGGTGGCGTCGGCATCAGCCGTATCGACTTCAGCCGTATCGACTTCAGGCTCATCTGAGGCGACACCAGACTCTGCTTCCTCCGAGTCATCTTCCTCAGTTTTGGGATTTTCGCCTGGTAGGCCAAGCGTGTCAGGTTCCCAGACGCCCACGATTTGCAGGTGTAGGCTACTGTCTTCATCCGACTCAGAATCATACTCCGACGCCTGACGAGTGCGCGGATAGACGACCCACAGGTGAGACTTGTCTAAATCGATGTGCTTTTTGATCAAGCTAGTGACTCGCCCCAGCAAAACCGAGTCGATTTGAGTGGTGCCGTCATCCGCCACAATGTTGCCGCGGTTGAGCTGTTCTTCGGAGGGTTCATACACGCCTCTCACCAGCCCAATGGCTCGATACTGCATTGGCTCACTAGGGGGCGCGATGGGATGCAGTGATGTCTTAGGCTCCGGGGCACTGGGTTCGGGCTCTGCTGGCGCTGAGGTTGCCACCGGGGCAGGGGCAGTTGCCGGAGATGCCGAAACCGGTGCAGGGGCGGGGGGCGCAGATTCGGGGCGCGGGGGTGGCTTATGCAGAGAAGGGCGCTTGGGCGGGCCGCTGAGGGGCTTGCCCGGATTTTGTGATGATGCTTTTGGGGGGGTATTCTCCGCTGCACTCATGGGTCTTCGGATCCTCCTGAACCTGAACACTCCCACCGGAATTGCTGGCTGGGCGGGGGGTATTCCCTCAAGGTTAGCACCGCCGTTTCTATCCCGCGAGATCCCTACCAGTCTGCCCTCTAATGAGGTGGGAATGGCCTGTGGGCCACTACGTTTAATAAATGTTTCCGATAGGGTAAGTGACAAATCAGCACTCTTTTCCCGGACAGCAAGGAGATTTGTCATTTCTTCACTGATTTTTAATGTCAAAGGAAGGCCAGGATTCGTAAACGAAGGCGCTAAGATGAGCAGGTTGAATTCGGGATCTCGCTTGTGGCTGTAAAGCGCAACCGTTGGTTAGTCGTCAGTGTCTTAGTCGTGGCCGTTGGCGCTTTTTTGGCGTTGTCGGTGCTGCCTTTTTTGACCGCTGGTGGCGATCGCTCTTCTACTGCTACCTCCACTAATAATCCTGCTGCCGAAACCAACGACGCCCAAGCTGAGCTGGAAGCCCGGGCTAAAGGCTACGAACTGGTACTGGAACGAGAACCCGATAACCAAACCGCCATTGAAGGGCTCGTGGATGCGCGGATTCAACTGGGTGATTTGGAAGGGGTGGTTGAGCCTCTGGAAAAACTGGCCGAGCTGAATCCCAACACTCCCGAATACCGCGTGTTATTGGGGCAAACCAAGCAAAGTATTGGCGATTTAGACGGCGCGGCGGATGAATTTCGTACGGTGCTCGATCAGCGACCGGGAGAGATGAACGCGCTGCAAGGATTAACCGCCCTCTTGTTGCAGCAAGAACGTCCCCAGGCTGCGGTCGGACTGCTGCAAGACACCCTGCAGTCCGCGCCACAAATCAATGAGGTAACCCCTGGAGCCGTTGATGTCGGCTCCGTACAGCTGCTATTGGCTCAGGTGTATGTCGAGGAAGGGGATATTGATGAGGCCCTGCGCGTCTATGACGATGCGATCGACGCGGCCGAAGACGATTTTCGCCCAGTCCTAGCTAAGGCATTGGTCTTGCGAGATGCGGGGCGTGAGCCCGACGCCGTGGTGCTGTTTAAGCAGGCTGAGGAATTGGCTCCGGCTCAATTTAAGGATCAGGTGCGACAGCTGGCCAGTAACCCAGAATCGGCTCCTACCGGCGAGGCGATCGCTCCGACCGAGTCCGATGCTCCCACGGATCCGTCTGCAGCTGATGGCTCAGAAGAGGGTGAATTTATCGACTAGCCACCGCTC
>CAZFWL010000254.1:0-5176 GCA_964522775.1 uncultured Halomicronema sp. | reverse complement strand
CAAAGTCTCGAATAGCCGCCGTATGGCGTGACTGCATCAAAGCAGTTAGCCCGCGACCGCCATATGCCTTCGCTGAGGCTGAATCAAGGTGCAAAGCGGCTTCAAAGTCAGCCATTGCCGCCGGATAGTCGCCAATTTTGCGATGAAGATTGCCGCGATTGAGGTAAGCGTTGACATAATCAGGGTTGAGCTTCAACGCGTTTGTAAAACCGTTCAGTGCTTCCTGCGCTTTCCCCAGATCACTCAGAGCGCAGGCGCGATTGTAGTGTGCTTTACTGTACCCTGGCTCTAGCTTTAAAACTTGATCAAAAAGGACTACGGCCTCAGCCAGTTCGCCCCGACGTGCCCGGTCAATTGCCTCATTGAGAATTGTTTTCCACTGCATGTCGGCACCTCAGATCCTCAGAGGCATTTCCCAGTCATCATCATCGATAGTTGACACCACTTCGACGAGACGGCCAAAGCTTCGGTATTCACGTACCTTACTTCTAGCGCATCTCAACCTCAACAATCAAAAAAGTTGTTTTCGGCAAGCATCGTCAAAGCTAACGAGTCAAACTGACCTGTAGACTCTGAACGGCAAGCAATGCCAGGGCATCGACCGTCCAAAACTGTTTTTGCGTGATGCCTATAGATTAGTCGAAAGGGGCCCGGAGCCAGGACTTGTACTGGATTGGGTTCATACAATCTTCATAAAACTGCTCAAGATTTTTGACAGGCTTACAGAAACTATCCGGTGAATCGGGAACATTTGGCGTTGCGATCGCTCGCGGATAGTGCTGTTCCTTGACGATGCTCAGGACTGACTTCTCATTTGGATACTTCATAGCTGGCTAAAGTCGCTGAGGATTTATCCCGCTGACAGCAACTGTAATGCCGCCTGATTATGCCGTCGCGTGAGTGCCTGCAAGTCCACCGTGGTCAGTCGTCCTTCATCGACTACCCGGCGACCGTTGATGAAACTGTAGGCGACCTGATCCACATGACAAAATAACAATGCTGCCACCGGATCATGCACCGCTGCCCCCGCTAGTGACGGTTGTTCCAAATCAATGGCAATGAAGTCGGCGGCTGTATGCGGAGCCAACCTGCCGATATCATCACGACCCAGCACGCGCGCCCCGCCGCGAGTGGCGATCGCGAGTGCATCTCTCGCCGTTAAGGCTCCTGGAGCTTCATCCCGTACCCGCGCGGCTAGCATCGCCATGCGAGCTTCCTGCATTAGATGCCCTGAATCATTCGAGGCCGACCCATCCACCCCCAGTCCAACCGGAATGTTTAAATCCAGCATTTTGCGAATCGGGGCGATGCCACTGGCCAAGCGCATATTGCTACACGGACAGTGAGCAACCCCCGTGCCAGTCGCGGCAAATTGGTTGAGAGAGCCGTCGCTGAGTTTGACGCAGTGGGCGTGCCACACGTCATCGCCGAGCCAGCCCACTGATTCCGCATATTCCCCCGGAATCTGCCCAAATCGCTCCAGGCTGTAGTTCACATCGCTCACATTTTCAGCCAAGTGCGTATGCAGCCGCACTCCGTCATAGGAGCGGGCCATTGCAGCTGATTCCCGCATGAGATCCTGGGATACTGTGAAGGGTGAGCACGGCGCTAAGGTCATGCGCAGCATCGCGTAGCGCTCGTTATCGTGATACTGCTCAATCAGCCGCTGACTGTCTTTCAGAATGAAGTCTTCAGCTTCGACTAAGCCATCCGGCGGCAACCCGCCTTTGCTTTCGCCAATGCTCATGCTGCCGCGATTGGCGTGAAATCGGAGGCCAATTTCCTGGATGGCTTGGATTTCGTCGTCGAGGGCGCAGTCGTTGGGAAATAGGTAGTTATGGTCACTGGCCGTTGTGCAACCGGACAAAATTAACTCAGCGGCGGCCATTTTCACGCTGGTACGCAGAATAGCGGCGGTAATATTTGACCAGAGTGGATATAAACTCTGGAGCCATTGAAATAACTCATGATCCTGCGCAGCGGGGACAACGCGCGTCAGGGTTTGGAAGAAATGGTGATGGGTATTGATCAGCCCTGGCAGCACGATGTGGCGATCACCCAGATCCAGCACTTCATCAGCCGTATCGGGTAATTGAGCCGTGGTGCCGACCTGTTCAATTACGTTGTCGCGCACAAAGAGCGCCCCTTGCCGAATTTCTCGTTGCTCATCGTCAAAGGTTGCCAGGGTGTGGATATTTTTAACCAATAATGTTGCCACGCGATGTTCTCCTCACTGAGTGGGCCGGGGCGATCGCCTCATCATATTGTCTGTCACCGTTCCTGTATTTGATGTATGGCATAACGCGAAATTCACTTTGCCTCATGCATAGTCACGGTAGTGACTAATGACTGCCCATCAACACCAATACTCTGATCAAGCATCTTTTTATATCGAACGCATGATATAAAAAGGCATGCCTAAAATTGTTGACCACGATCGCTATCGGCGGGAATTATTAGCCCAATGTCTCTCTCTATTCGCCGCGCAGGGGTTTGGGGCGGTGACGATGCGGCAAATCGCCAGTAGTCTGGGCGTATCTACAGGAACGCTGTATCACTACTTTCCGAATAAAGAGAGCATCTTTGTTCAATTGGTGGAAGAGTACTGCAGTAAGGATGTCGCTAAGTTTTTTGCGCAAGCGCCTGCGGCTGCTACTCCGGCGGAGAAGCTACAACACGTGATGGCGTTTTTTCTCGCTAACTACGAGACCTATCAGCAGCAGTTTTTGATTTGGATTGATTTTTATCAGCACTCAAAGCACACGGGCAGGGATGGCAGCGTGGTGCTGCAGCAATTTTGGCAAACAACGCATCATCAACTCGTGGACTACCTGCAAATCGCCCCTGAGCAAGTGGATTGCCTGCTGACGTATTTCGATGGCTTGCTGTTGCAATGCCTGTATGGACGGAGTAAAGCCACCATTGCTCGGCAGGCTGACGCTTTGTGCGGCCTGTTCGGGCAGGGGTGGGCAGTAACGGAGGTTTCTGTGTCATCGGTGCACAGTAACAGCGCTAGTTGAGGGCAGGATTTGGTCGTGGTGTGTCGTGGAAGGAAGAAATTAAGATGCTTTTTTTGACTGAGGTGGCTCCCGATTTATGGACAGCGACCCAATCACAGCGATTTTTAGGGTTGGAAGTTGGCTGTCGCATGACGGTAGTGCGATTGCCTAATCGTGAACTCGTGTTGATTTCGCCGCTGCCCCTGAAGCATGGCGATCGCGCCCGCTTAGACGCCCTCGGCACCGTCAAGCACCTGATTGCTCCCAATCGGTTTCATCATTTGTATTTTGGCGATGCCCAAGCGCTTTACCCCCAAGCGCAAGCCTGGGGTGTGGAAGGACTCGCGCAAAAACGGCCTGATCTGCGGTTTGACGGTTGGTTGAATCAGTCGGGCAGCTTTGCGGGTGTACTCCACTATCTACCGTTTGAGGGCTTTGCTGGCATCGTGTTGCAGGGGGTGCAACTGGCGAATGAAACGGTGTTTTGGCATCAGCCGAGTCGGACGCTCATCATCACCGATCTGGCTTTCAACTTTGATGAGACCTTTCCGTTTACCTCTCGGTTAGCGGCTCAAGTGTTGGGCAGTTACCAAACGCTGCGTCCCACGCGATTAGAAAAATGGGGCAGCTTCGACAAAACCGCTGTTGAGCATTCGATTCGCCAAGTCTTGGATTGGGACTTTGATCGCGTCATTCCGGGGCATGGTGCCATCGTCGAATCGAATGCTAAAGATCAGCTAAGAGAGGGATATGAGTGGTTTTTGGGGCGATCGCTGGCTGCCGATCCAGCCCTGGCCGTATCGGGGCGAGATTGACTGTATCAACAGTGGTGATACGGTGTGGGCGATCGCTCATGCCACACTGCAATCATTCACTGATAGGATCAGAGCCGGTATTCAAACACAACATCATGCTGACGATTGCCCTCCCCAAGGGAGCCCTGCTCAAAGAAAGTATTGCCCGCTTCCAGGCGATTGGCTTGGATTTCAGCGCGTTTCTTGATAAATCCAACCGGCAGCTGCAAATCACGACTCCCAACGGCCAAGCGCAAGGGTTGCTCGTACGCGCTCAGGATGTCCCGGTATATGTGGAATATGGTCAAGCGCAACTTGGCATCGTTGGGTATGACGTGCTGCGTGAAAAGCAGGCCGATGTAGCGCAATTGGCCGACTTAGGCTTTGGCCACTGTCGCATGTCGGTCGCCGTCAAGGCCACGAGTCCTTACCGCTCGGCGCTGGACTTGCCTGCTCACTGTCGGGTGGCGTCCAAGTTCGTAAACTGCGCGCGCGACTATTTCAATAGTATTGATTTGCCCGTGGACATTGTGCCGCTGTACGGTTCCGTGGAGTTGGGCCCCATTACCGGCATGTCAGAAGCGATTGTCGATTTGGTTTCCACCGGGCGGACCTTGCAGGAAAATAATTTGATGGAGCTGGAAGTGCTTTACGACAGCACCGCTCGGTTGATTGCCCACCCCATTAGCTATCGCGTTAACTCCGATGGCTTGAGCGATATTATTCAGCAATTGCGATCGCCTGCTTTAGTTCCGGCCTAGTCCGACCGTCCGGCTGCCCGCGCCCATCGCTTTCCGTAACCTGAGATACAGTGTGAATAGTGCCAGTGTCCGCTGGTGCTACGGTCAGTTGTTTTGAAATCCCACCTTCGATGAGCGCTCTTGCCCACTGAATTTATATGACCTCAGCCTCTTACACGCCTCAAGCCAAAACCACGCCAGCACAGAATAGTGACTGGCGATTGTTTTTGCGGTTATGGCCTTATATTCGGGCGCAGCGGCGCTACTTGTGGTTGCCATTTGTGCTGTTGGTGCCGCTTTCCCTTGCCAATGCTTTACAGCCCATTTTGATCGGCCAGGCGATTTCCCTTATCCGGCAAGAGCCCGTCGCCTGGTTTTTAGAACAGCGCACTCTGCAAGGCGGGCTCAACCTATTGGTGGCGATTCTGGTAGTGACTGTGGCTGTGCGGCTAACGCTGGATGGTTGGCAAAGCTTTTTGGTCCAAAAAGTGGGTCAGCGCATCACCGCCAACATTCGCAATGATTTGTTTACCCACGTCACTTCTCTGGCTGTGCGATTTTTTGATCGCACTCCTGTCGGCAAGCTCATTACCCGCCTTACCAGTGATGTGGATGCCTTGGGGGATGTGTTTTCCACAGGCGC
>CAZFWL010000253.1:0-5178 GCA_964522775.1 uncultured Halomicronema sp. | reverse complement strand
AGATAGGATGATGGCATTAATTTTGTGAGCATGAGCAGTTTGGCAATGAGAGATCCCCTTTGGCGCGTGAAGTCACTGCCTTGGATAACCCTAATTCAGAATGCCTTACTGACGGTCTTACTGGCGACGGTGTTGGATATTGCGCTGATTTTCTTGCTATCAGCGATGTTGACCGTCTGGTCGGAGGGCGCCACGGCGCTACTGCAAGGGGGCATTGTGGGATTACTCCTGCAAGTATTGGCGGCAGGCGGCATCGGGGCATTGGCCGTAGAGTTGATGGAGCGCTTCTTTCAGGCCGTACGCTTGGATGGCGCCACACTATGGGCGTTGGTGGGCTGTCTAGCCCTCGTGCTGTGGGTCAAAAGTTTGCTGCCCATTCCCACCTTTCTCGTCGGCATTAGCTACGTACAGTTTGTCGGGCTCATGCTGGGGCTATTTTCCCGAGGCCGCTCCCATTGGCGCTGGTGATTCGTTGCTGCGCTTGACCTGTAGCCATTCTTCAACGATGAAGGGAGCGATCGCCATTTCCGCCGACTCAGCTCCTACCAACGGCAATTGCACATTTAACGGCAAGGCTTGATCTAGATCAGTCAACAAGGGGCCGAGGTCAAATTGCCCCACATTGGGCGGCAGGGTTTTCGCTTGTGGATCGACCACCCACTGGAGTTGTCGACTCTGTCCAGTCGGAGCAGTGACTGTTGCCGGGCGTTGACGATCCACCTCGACCGCACCGGGAAAGCCGACCAGACGCAAATAGTAGCCTTGCAGAGTGCTGTCCTGAGTGCGTTTAAAGGCGATCATTTGCCAGGCGCGATCGCTAAAATCGCGCAGGCTGAGCCGCGATCGCACCGTGACCTGACCAGGACGTTCGCGATAGACGTGGACGCTGGCCTGGGCAGCGGGCATGGCCCCTAACCACAGGGTCAAAACCAGGAGGCCCAAGCTGAACCAAACCCGCCATTGGGGGCGTATCCGTTGCCGTGACATAGAGGAGCCGGTCAAACTTGTTAGAGCTGACGGAGATAAATCACCGTTTCACGATAGCCGTCCGTTTGCCCCGTTTCCAAGTAGCGATCAGCCGCTTTTTGCAAATCGGCCCGGGCACCGGCGCGATCGCCCAAACGCATCCGCACCAGCCCTCGCTTGTACAGCACGTCGGGGTCAACGTCGTTATCATCCACGGAAATAACGAGGGAATAATCGTCGAACGCTCGCTGACTATCGCCAATGGAGTTGTAAACTTCGGCCCGAGCAGCATAGGCGGCGGTGTAATCCGGCGCAATGGCGATCGCCTGGTTGTAGTCCGACAACGCTGCCGCTGTATTGCCATCCGCTAAATGTGCATCGCCCCGCAGCTTGTAGTTGACGGCACTATCCGGCGTAATCGCTAAGGCGCGGGTGAAATCGGCAATCGCGTCCACTTCACGACCTTGCGCCAACTGCACGTTGGCTCGTCCCGTCAGGGCCTCAGCAAGTTCTGGATCTTGATCCAGGGCACGGCCAAAGTCCGCGATCGCGGCTCCTTCTTGTCCGGCCCGCGCTAGCAGCAGTCCACGATTGAGATAAGCCCGAGGAAAAATCGGCTGCAACTCAATTGCCTGATCCAAATCCGCAATGGCGGGTGTCAAGCGATTTTGAGCGACATAGATGAAACTGCGATTGTAGTAGGCATAGGGCAATTCGGGATTGATCTCGATCGCGCGGGACAAATCCGCCTCCGCTTCCGAGAGTTCGCCTTCGTGATAATAAGCTGCCCCTCGGCCAATCAGCGCAATCACGTTGTCGCTTTCCTCATCCAAAACGTAGGAAAAATCCGCGATCGCCTCAAAATACATTTCCGCCTGGTCATAGGCAAAGCCCCGCAGCAGATAGGCCCGCAAATCGGTGGGGTCTTGGGTAATGGCCGCGGTAAAGTCGCTAATCGCTTTTTGGCTGTCGCCTTCTTGCAGCGCCACCAGACCTTCATACAGACGGGCTCCGCCCAAAGTCGGGTCCAGCGACAGAGCCAGTTGCGCGTCACTCAGCGCTTGTTGCGCGTTGCCGAGTTCATAATTGATTTCTGCTCGCAGAAGATAAGCCCGCCCAATTTCTGGATTAAGGGCGATCGCTCGGTCAATATCGACAATCGCCGCCTGGGTTTCGTCTAGCGCTCGATACGCGGCGCCCCGATACACATAAGCCTCGGCAAAACTCGGATTGATTTCAATGGCTTCAGTAAACGAGACGATCGCCGCGGCATATTCCTCCGCCTCAAACTGCTCGATCCCTTGGTTGTAGAGATCAATGGCCGATGGCCCCGTTTCTTCTGGCGCTGCTGCCTCAGGCGTCGTTTCCTGGGCCGGACTGTACACCGGGAAAGCCGCAAAAATCGTAGCCGTTCCCAGTAAAGCTATGGTCAGTCGTGACAATTTCATCGCTCATCTCCTCCACAAAGCTAGCCAACCTGCAGCTACGCCAATGGCGCTAATGATATGTCAGCTTTTGCCACATGACATGGGTAAAAACGATGAATTAAGCTAGCCGAATTTTAGCCAGGCAATCTGACTCAGGGCTCTATCTGCAACCGCCTTCCTTTTCGTAATCGGCGCCTCAATTGGGACGAGGCTGAGACAGTTTATCGTTCGCCTGACGCGGATCAATCCGGTTCACCAGCATTGCAAAGGGCACCATGGGCAGCATCGGCAATAGACAAATCAGCCCCTGCTGCCAAGTCAACGGTGCCGTCTCGAAGAGGGTGTTCATCAGCCCCCACTGGCTAAAGACGACCTGCAACGCCACTGCCCCCACAATGCCCGAAAGTAAGATTGGCGCTTTGGGAATGACGGTCGAGCGGCGAAGCAGGAATTGCCACAGACTCAGCCCCAGTTGGCTAATGCTGAGCAAATAAATGATGCGGGCAGCCACTAAGGATTGAATCGCCATGGTGCGGGCTACAGCCAAATCGCCTGTCGTCGCCTTAGCCCATTCGAACATGCCGAAAATCAAAATCCAGTTAAAAAAGGAAACTGCCAAAATGCGTCGCAATAGGCGTCCAGTCAACAGCGATTCCCCTGGATTGCGAGGCGGTTGCTGCATCAGGCCCTTAGACTTGGGCTCAAACGCCAGGGGCACCGTCATCGTCAGGGAGTTGATCATATTCAGCCAGAGCACCTGGAGCGAGAGAATCGGCAAATCCCTTGCCAGCAATGCACTAATGAGAATGGTCATCGATTCCCCACCGTTAACCGGCAGCAGGAACGCGATCGCCTTCCGCAAATTCTGATAAACGGTGCGTCCTTCTTCCACTGCTGCCCCAATGGAGGCGAAGTTGTCGTCAGTAAGCAGCATGTCCGAAGCTTCGCGCGCCACTTCGGTCCCGTTTTTGCCCATGGCGATGCCGATGTCGGCTTGCTTCAGAGCGGGCGCATCATTCACCCCGTCTCCCGTCATGGCGACGATGTTGCCTTTGATTTCCAGGGTTTCCACCAACCGCAATTTCTGGGCCGGAGCCACGCGGGCAAACACATCGCCCTCGGTGACGGCTTGGGCCAGTTCCGCATCATCCATCGCCACTAATTGTTTGCCCTCAAAGGCGACTACTTGGTCGGATTGCTGAATCCCCATGCGGTGAGCGATCGCCCTAGCCGTGGCGATGTGATCACCCGTGATCATCTTCACTTGGATGCCTGCCGATTGACAGGCGTGGACGGCCGCGATCGCCTCCGGACGCGGCGGGTCAATCATGCCCTGCAATCCCAAAAACACCAAATCCGCCTGAATATCCTCATGGTCGATAGTGTGGTGGTGATCGCCCACGGTTTTACGGGCAAAAGCTAATACTCGCAGTCCTTTAGCGGTCATCGTGGCAACCGCCTGCTCCACTGCGGCTTGATCCAGGGGCATTAGCTGCCCTGACTCGGTCATGACTTGGGCGCTGCGTTGCAGGATGGACTCCACTGAGCCCTTGACGTAGACAACGCGCGGGAGCGCATCGTGCAGGGTCGCCATGTATTGATACTCCGACTCAAAGGGAATCGAGTCGAGCCGCGGCATCAAATTCGCCATACTGGCCTGATGCAAATCCGCTTTGGCCGCTGACGCAATCAGCGCACCCTCCGTCGGGTCGCCCACCACCGTCCAATATTCACTCGCTTGCTTCAGCTGGCTGTCATTGCACAGCACCCCGCCCACCAGACACTCCCGTAAGGGCTCGGGTAGGTGATCCGCCAGCGTCGCGACTTCATTTGGGAGGTCATCACCCAGATCAATTTCGCCCTTAGGACTGTAGCCACTGCCGCTGACCCGATAGGTGCGCTCACCGGCATAAATGGCCTGCACCGTCATCTGGTTTTCAGTCAGGGTGCCGGTTTTGTCAGAGCAAATGACCGTGGCGCTGCCCAACGCTTCGACCGCAGGTAGTTTGCGAATGATGGCATTGCGCCGAGCCATGCGGTTGACCCCGATCGCCAGGGTAATCGTCACCACTGCGGGCAACCCTTCGGGAATCGCACTCACCGCTAGAGCCACCGCCGCTTCAAACATGTACTCCCACGATTCACCTTGGCCGAGACCAATGGCAAAGGTGAGGGTGGCCAGCGTCAAGATGCAGTAGAGCAGGGTGCGGCTAAAGGCGGCAAACTTGCGGGTTAGCGGGGTCGCCAGATTGACCCGCTGCTCCATAGATTGGGAGATCTGGCCCACTTCAGTGGCCTCCGCCGTCGCGACCACGACCCCCGTGCCCTGGCCAAAGGTGACAAAGCTACCGGCGTAGGCCATATTCAGGCGTTCCGCCAGGGGGGTATCGACCGACAGCGGGGCGATCGCTTTTTCTACGGGCACCGATTCCCCCGTCAACGCCGACTCATCGACTTGGAGGCTGCGTGACTTCAGCAGGCGCAAATCGGCGGGTACTTTATCCCCCGACGACAGCAGCACAATATCTCCCGGCACCAAATCTTGGGACTGCACCCGCAGCATTTGTCCGCCTCGGAGGACGGTGGTTTCGGTAGTGACGGCTTTCGCCAGGGACGCGATCGCCCCTTCCGCTTTGGCCTCCTGCACATAGCCGATGATGGCGTTGATCACCGTAACGCCCCAAATCACTGCTGCATTCGTCCAAGAGCCGAGAAAGGCTTTCACCGCCCCCGCCAGCAGCAAAATGTAGAGCAGCGGCTGGTTGAACTGCAGCAAAAATCTTAG
>CAZFWL010000252.1:0-5178 GCA_964522775.1 uncultured Halomicronema sp. | reverse complement strand
CCATCGTTACAGCCACTGGTATTAATCAGATGTCTAATTCCCCTGAAGCAGACAACTCAGTCTTAGAAATCTGGGGTCAGCAACCGCTGGCGGGCCACGTTTCCATTAGCGGTGCCAAAAACTCAGCGCTGGTGGTTATGGCAGGCATTCTGCTGTGTTCTCAGCCCTGCCGTCTCCGCAACGTTCCTAACCTCGTTGATGTCCATCGGATGGCCGCCGTGTTGACGGCTCTCGGCGTCAAAATCAAACAGGAAGAGGACTTTTGGGAGTTAGACCCGAGCGATATTAGTCATACCCGGGCTCCTTACGAGATTGTGAGCAAGTTGCGAGCCAGCTTCTTCGTAATCGGACCATTGCTTGCCCGCATGGGCGTTGCTCGCATTCCCCTGCCAGGGGGATGTGCCATTGGTGCACGCCCTGTTGAACTCCACGTTCGCGGTCTGCAAGCTATGGGTGCGAATGTGCAAATTGAGCATGGTACCGTTCATGCCTGTATTCCCGGCATTCGGAAGCGGCTACAAGGAGCCAACATTTATCTGGATTACCCCAGTGTGGGCGCAACGGAAACTCTGATGATGGCAGCCACCCTCGCCGAAGGTGAGACTGTCATTGATAATGCTGCCCAAGAACCCGAAGTCGCTGACCTTGCTAATTTCTGTCGAGCCATGGGCGCTCGGATTCGTGGCGTCGGGACCAAAACGTTGACGATCTCGGGAGTACCGAGCCTGCACAGCACTGATTATGCGATCGTCCCAGATCGCATTGAAGCAGGCACGTTCTTGATTGCTGGGGCTATTACCCGCTCACAAATCAGCCTATCGCCAGTCGTGCCTGAGCATTTAGGTGCTGTGATTGCCAAACTGCAAGAAGCCGGGTCACAAGTTGTCGTCGAATCGCCAAATCGCGTCTCGATAATCCCAGGTCATGAGATTTTAGCAACAGATATTCAAACTCTCCCCTATCCAGGCTTTCCTACCGATATGCAGGCTCAGTTCATGGCGCTCATGACATTGAGTAATGGCAACAGCATGGTGACTGAAACAGTCTTTGAAAATCGGTTACGCCACGTGGCTGAGTTTAGTCGCATGGGAGCCAATATTCGGGTCAATGGGAATTGTGCCATCATCCAAGGTGTACCAATGTTGTCGGGTGCGCCTGTAATGGCCACTGATTTGCGAGCATCAGCAGCTCTTGTTCTTGCCGGACTGGGTGCTCATGGCAAAACTGTCATGAGTGGTTTACAGCACTTAGACCGAGGCTACGAACAACTAGAACGGAAGTTGACGAAGCTGGGGGCACGCATCACCCGTATAGACGGTACAACTGGTGAAGCGGCTGCAAACAGCGAAGAACTGACGACTTTACAGCCTTCACGCTAAACAACCGCTAAGTTTCTCAAGCATTAGAACCCGGTCTGGCAATTTCTGTCAGACCGGGTTCTAAGTTATAAGCATCGCTAGACGATCGCTTCTCTTCGCCAACCGCCCAGCTCAACAATTTCGGACTTCTTTAGTCCCGCTATTTAGCCGCAACAACCGTCGAATAGTCTGGTTCCGTCTGTTGCATTGCGGCCCTTGCTTCCAGTGCTTCTACAAACTGTCGGACGCGAATCGGATCAATCGGTTGCTGGATATCGCCCTTGCGCTTGAGTGAGCTCGCTACAATGACCCCATCCGCTGACTGAATCAGCTTGCCAATATTTTCCCAACTCGCACCGCTACCAATAAAGACCGGGATATCTTTTGCCGCGGCTTTGGCGAGCTCCAAATCTTCCAAACTGGGGGGGCTACCTGTCGCCCAGCCGGAGAGAATAATACCGTCAGCTAGACCTCGATCAATCGTTTCTTGCACTGCGGTGGTGAGATTAGGCGAACCCAGGGGACGCGCATGTTTTACTAACACATCGGCCAAAATCTTGACATCGCTGCCTAACTCGCGTCGATAACGCAGCAATTCATAAGCACAACCTTCAATTAGCCCCTGATCGGTAGCCATGACGCCCGTCAGTACATTGACCCGAATGAATTGAGCTTGTACACAAGTCGCGATCGCTAACGCACTACGCGCATCATTGCGCAGCACATTCATTCCAATTGGTACCGCCACAAGCTGTTGCAAACGCTGCACGATCAGGCTCATAGCACTCACCACCGCCGGATCGACTTGGCCCTTAGTAAACGGGGCATCAAAGAAATTTTCCACAATGATGCCATGTACTCCACCTGAGGCCAGTGCCGTCGCCTCTTGCTCAGCCCTAGCCATTACCTGTTTCAAATCCCCGCCCCACTGAGGAGACGTGGGCAAGGGCAGCAAATGGACAACCCCGATCACGGGCGTTGCGGTCTTAAAAATTGTCGTTAAGCTCACGTGAAATTGATCTCGAATGCGAAAACAAAGTCGCTAAAACAGCCAAGATGGCGCGAATACCACCTTACATCTTGTGCCATCCCCAATTTACCCTAAGCACCCTCATTCTTGAGCGGGCATTTTGGCTATGTCCAGACATAATCAGAGGAAACTTTGAGAATGTCTAATCCAGGTCTTATGATGGAGGTTTGCATGGACTGCCATATCCCTCCAATTGCCAGAGGGCTCTGCTACTCAGCAAACGTTGGCCTTAGCCAGACACTCAGCCGTATACCCGAGTAATTTCACTGCCTTATGACTGCCACTGCTGCCCAACCAACGATCGCTGTCACCCATCTCGGCTGTGAAAAAAACCGAGTCGATACCGAACACATGCTGGGGTTGCTAGTGCAGGCTGGCTATGGAGTTGATGCCAATGAAGAATTGGCCGATTACGTCATCGTCAACACCTGTAGCTTTATCGAAGAGGCCCGGGCAGAGTCGGTACGGACGCTGGTGGAACTAGCCGAAGCGAAGAAAAAAATCGTCATTACCGGGTGTCTAGCTCAGCACTTTAAGGATGAACTGCTGGAGGAAATTCCTGAAGCGGTGGCCTTAGTGGGCACGGGTGACTACAACAAAATTGTGGACGTGATTCAGCGGGCCGAGGCTGGCGAGCGGGTCAAGGAAGTGTCGGCAGAACCCACCTACATTGCCGATGAAACCGTCCCTCGCTACCGCACCACAGCGGAGGGCACAGCTTATGTACGGGTGGCAGAGGGCTGCAACTACCGCTGCGCGTTCTGCATCATTCCCCATCTGCGGGGTGATCAGCGATCGCGCTCCATCGAATCCATCGTGGCTGAAGCGAAGCAGCTTGCGGCAGAAGGCGTGCAAGAGCTGGTCCTTATTTCCCAAATCACGACCAACTACGGCGTGGACATTTATGGCAAGCCCCAACTCGCAGAATTGCTCTACGCCCTGGGCAAAGTGGATATCCCCTGGATTCGGATGCATTACGCCTATCCGACGGGGCTCACCCCCAAGGTTATTCAGGCTATCAAAGAGGTGCCTAATGTACTGCCTTATCTAGATCTGCCCCTGCAGCATTCTCACCCTGAAGTGTTGCGGGCAATGAATCGGCCTTGGCAGGGACGGGTGAATGACGACATCATCCACAAAATCAAAGACGCGCTGCCGGAAGCGGTGATGCGCACCACCTTTATTGTCGGCTTCCCTGGAGAAACCGAAGAACACTTCGAACATTTGGCGGAATTTGTGCAGCGTCATGAATTTGATCATGTGGGCGTCTTCACCTATTCCGCCGAAGAGGGTACACCAGGGGCCACAATGCCCAACCAGATTCCCCAGGAAGTGATGGATGCCCGCCGTGATCGCCTCATGCAGATCCAGCAGCCCATCTCCCTCAATCGCAACGAAGCGGAAGTCGGCAAAGTAGTGGATGTGCTGATTGAGCAGGTGAATCCAGCTACCGGCGAAATGATTGGGCGATCGCTCCGTTATGCCCCCGACGTTGATGGTCTGGTCTACGTCAAAGGTCAAGCGACTCTCGGACAACTCGCCAAAGTCCGCATCGACAGCGCTGACGTTTACGATCTCTTTGGCACCGTGCTCTAAAACAACTTAGGGAGCGAGGCGGGCTTTTTTGAGGCGGTTTTCCTCGTACCATCCGGCGATCGCGGGGACCCAAGCTTGGAAGTGGGGCCAAATTTCTTCACACATCTTTTGCGCTTCGAGCTGAGCATCCGCCTTCCAGCGGAGATCGAGTAAGTGCATCAGCGATCGCGGATTCGCCGACATGACCCAGTGCTGCCGCACATCAAAGGGAATCAGGCCCCGAGCATGTTCTTCCGCAAATCCGGCCTCAATTTTGGCTTTATAGCGGTGGCAAGCTTTGAGGCACCAATCAAGATCTTGCTGACGTTCTTCGGTGGTGTATTCATATTTTTTGCCCTGGCGATCGCTGTAAGCACCTGCTGGGCGGAGATAAAACACTTCTTCGACTTCGAGCTTACCTTCCACCACATCTAAGATGCGACTGCCCGTGTAGCGGAAGCTTTGTACATCAAAGCTTAGCCCGACTCGGTGAGTTCGGATTTGCTGCATAGTGCTGTGGGGAAACCAGCCCACATTCAGCACAATTTGAGGATGCTCCAACGGCCCGTAATGACCTCGACCCCCCTTGAGCAAATTTTTGATAACCAGCTCACCCGCCTTGTCTTCACTAGGCCATGTGTCGCGTTCATGGGCCACAAATCCCTCAGCATAGTCCTGGTGCATCGCTGCATAAATAGTCTGCTGAGGATTAGGCGTTTGAGAAATGACCGCAACGGTAAAACGATCCATGGGGCTACTGGGGGATTAACAACGGCATCAAAAACTCAAAGACCAAAATTTCAGCCTTTGCTAAATGCTCCGCTAGGCTACCCCGAACTAGCTCATTTTGGGATCGTTTCTAGGTTCTTTTAAGGCTCGACGTACTCGACCAATCGCTGCCGCACTGGCGTTTGAATAGCTTGAGGTTTGGCTTTAAGGGGCGAGATCGCCGGTTGACCTGCCGGTAACTGCGGCTTCGGTTTCAGCGCTTTCAGTCCCTCAGTCAGGGCTACCCGAACAATCGGCTCCGACTCATGGGTCAGCATTACTCGAAAACAGTCCACCAAGTGCGATCGCACCGTGACATCCGTCCCCGGCAAATACGTCTCGCTACCAGCTGCGGAACTCAACGACCACTGCAGCAGCGATCGCACGGCTAAGAGCCGTTTCACCGGATCCGCCGCCGACAAATCATCCCACACCGGGCCCAAACGT
>CAZFWL010000251.1:0-5202 GCA_964522775.1 uncultured Halomicronema sp. | reverse complement strand
CGTCCCCAGCGGTTGAGCCTAGGTTTAGTGGTGCCCATCGAGACCTATGATCGGGGGCCAGTGCCCACCTTGGAGCATCATATTGAGCGGGTGCAATTAGCTGAATCGCTGGGCTTTAAAGCGGTCTGGCTGCGGGATGTGCCCTTCAACGTCCCTTCTTTTGGTGATGCGGGGCAAACCTATGATCCCTTCGTTTATTTGGGATTGTTGGCAGGGCAAACGAAGCGGATTGCTCTGGGGGTATCCAGCATTATTTTGCCGCTGCGCCATCCGGCCCATGTTGCCAAAGCTGCGGCGACCGCCGACGTGTTGAGCGGGGGACGGTTGATTCTGGGGGTGGCTTCGGGCGATCGCCCTGAAGAATATCCGGCCCTGAACCGCTCTTTTGGCGATCGCGGGGCTGCCTTTCGGGCCAGTTTTGAATACATCCGCCAGATGGGTGACGCTTCGCCCGTGTTTGAAAATGCCTTTGGGAGCCCTACGGGCAATATCGACATGCTGCCGAAGCCAGCCGCTGGCAAGCTGCCATTGTTGATTACCGGGGGCAGCCAGCAAGACCCCGAGTGGGTCGCCCGCCATGGCGATGGTTGGATGACCTATCCTCGGAACTTGGCAATGCAAGCGCGCATTATTGATGATTGGCGATCGCGAGTTGAGGCAGTGGGTGGCTTCGATAAGCCCGTAATGCAGCCGCTCTATGTAGACCTGACCGAAGATCCAAACGCTCCACCGCAACCAATTCATCTGGGATTGCGCTTGGGCGTGAACCCGTTACGAGACTACTTAAAATCGCTGGAACAAATGGGGATGAACCACGTGGCGCTGAACCTGCGATTTAACCAAGCCGATATTGAGACCACGCTAAACCGTCTGGCCGACGACATCTTGCCAGACTTCGCTGACTGAGGAGGTCAGAACCATGCCGAAAACGATTTTGATTACCGGGGCGACGGATGGCATTGGCTTGGAAACCGCTAAGCTGCTCGTTGCTCAGGGGCACACAGTTTTGCTCCATGGCCGTAATGCCGCAAAGTTGGACACTATCCAAAACCAGCTTGCTGCCTTATCAGGGGCAGGGCATGTCGAAAGCTATCGTGCGGATCTGTCGCGTTTGGCTGATGTGGAATCACTGGCACAGTCAGTGGCGGCCAATCACACCACGCTGGACGTCTTGATCAACAATGCTGGGGTGCTCAAAACCGCTGACACGGTGACGGCTGATGGGCTGGATGTGCGCTTTATGGTGAATGCGATCGCTCCGTATCAGCTCTCCCAACGCCTATTGCCACTGCTCCCAACATCCGGGCGAATCGTGAATGTTGCTTCCGCCGCCCAAGCTCCGGTGAGCCTGGATGCCTTAATGGGGCGCTTACAGCTGACGGATGACATGACTGCTTATGCCCAAAGCAAGTTGGCATTAATTATGTGGTCTCGTCATCTGGCTTCATTGCGGCAGGATGATGGTCCTGTGGTGGTGGCGGTTAATCCCGGCTCACTGCTTGGCAGCAAAATGGTGAAAGAAGGCTTTGGCATCGCTGGAAAGGATCTTCAAATTGGGGCAAACGTGCTCATGCGGGCAGCGATCGCCGATGAGTTTGCCACCGCTTCTGGCCAATATTTTGATAACGACAGCGGTCGGTTTGCGGCACCTCATGCTGACGCACTGAATGGGCAGAAAGTCCAAACGATTGCCGATGCCATTGCCGCGATCGTCGATTCGTCAACGTCATCGGGAAAGGTTGATGGATAAGCCTGCGCATCGGCATTGATCAGTCAGTGCGCAGATGCTTTATCAGAACTGGCGATGAACCCGGCGATCGCTTGCCGTGCTGATCCGGCAAGGTTGCTCGTGATTGATAGACGACCTGGCCGGGCACTGCTTCGAGTTGTCGAATCGCTGCGCAAAATAAAAAAACCGCTCTGTAATTAGGCGCTTAATGTCTGGATGTCCAAGGAATTAGGTTTGGGAGTGGGCGCAGTTTTGCAGGTGTCGCCAAGGGGGAACCATCGATAGACTATTCGCCTTCACGCAAAAGTCTGCGTCCGTGTTTTCCCGATCATCAATCAGATAACTGCAGATGTCCCTGATAGCCCGTCACAATACGACTGCCATCTTTGAGGATGTGTACTTCCATTTGATCACTGGCCCAGGTAATTTGATCCTGCAGAACGGGGTTAAAGATACGCACCCGCTGATTCTGGGAAGATACCGGTGAAGTCGGATCATGAATGGCCAGCGATTCAAGATAGGGGCCATCGATCAGAAGGTCTAACTCGGCCAGCAAGTCCTGTGAGCCGACCGGAGCCGAGGGGCTCTGAAGTTGCTCCAGGGTGAAGCCGGTAAATGACATCACCGTGAGGCCCTGAGCTTTGACCCGGCGTGCGACCTCGGCCAGAGCAGATGCTTGCCAGAACGGTTCACCGCCCGAAAAGGTCACCCCGGTATTGTCAGGATCGCTCGTAATCCGAGTCACCAAATCATCCATAGACACAATCTGATTGGGCTCAAATGACCATGATGCGGGATTAAAACAGCCTGGGCAGGCCCGCAAACAGCCCTGAACCCACACCACGGCGCGCGCACCTGGCCCATTCACCTCGGAGCGATCCACATAGCCCATGATGTTGAGATGATGGGGCGGAATCTTGGCTAACGCATCAGCGACCTCAGCAGGGGGATTGAAAGATGCCATCGTGGTTTCCTCGCCTCCTTTAATGAGCACAGGTTAACTCAGCCATTAGGTCAGCTACTGGGAGAATTTTCGCTGCTCGACCCGCATGGCTACCGGCGAAAATCAGCCCTGTTTCCACATCTCCTTGAGCGGCGCGATCAAGGGCGCGGAGAATGCAGTAGGTTTCTCGCCGATCGCGAAACTTACAAACTTTTAAGCAATTGACGAAGCAAGATTCTTCGGGATTCGGTGTGGTTTCAGACAACACCTTTTCCACAAAAGGATTTTTCAACGCTCGACCGGGCAAGCCCACCGGGCTTGAAACAATGACCACATCTTCTGGGCTGGCCTGGAGGTGAAAGTCTTTATAGCGGCGATCGGTATCACATTCCTCAGTCGTGATGAACCGGGTGCCGATTTGGACGCCCCTGGCCCCCAGCGCTAGCGTCCGGTCAATGTCTGCCCGATCCCAAATGCCTCCCGCTGCGATTAGGGGAATGTCTTCTTGGCGTTCGTCGCGTAGGTAGATGATTAGTTCAGGAATCACCTGATTAGCCTCGAATTGGGGCGAGTCTAAATCCTGCGCCTTAGCACCCAAATGACCCCCCGCAGAATTCGGGTTTTCGATCACAATGGCATCCGGCGATCGCCCGTATTGTCGCTGCCATTTCTGGCAAATAATCTTTGCCGTGCGGGCACTAGAGACGATGGGGAGCAGAGCAACGGTAGGATGATCAGCGGTATATTCCGGCAGCTTGAGGGGCAACCCCGCCCCCGAAATCACGAGATTGGCACCGTTTTGCACAGCGGTTCTGACCAGAACCTCGTAACCGTGAGCAGCGACCATTACATTCACCCCAATGATGCCGTCGGGGCTGAGAGCCCGAGCTTTTTGCAATTCATCAATTAAGGCAAGGCGATTGGCTTCCAGAAAGTCTTCATGACGCTTTTTAGGACTAGGCTCATTGGGGTCAAAGTAAGCGGAGTTCATTCCCAGGCCCATGGCGGATATAATGCCAATGCCCCCCGCATTCGCGACAGCAGCGGCCAGATTGGCTCCAGAAATGCGGATGCCCATGCCGCCTTGAATAATAGGGTGCTGGGCTGTGTATTGACCAATCTTTAGGGTAGGAAGGTTTCTCATCGGGGTAATTCAGGTGACGTCAGCGGGCTAACAGGTCTCCATCCTCCTGGGGTGGAATCGCGATCGCGGTTGGCTTAAGAGGCGGAAAGCGCCGCTTCAATCGCCTGCTTAACATCGGGAATAAAGACCGCGTACATGCCCCGCAAATCGTCGACATTAAAGTCATAGGCGAGATCTTGGGGGTAGTTGTCCTGCACGAATTGCGGACGATTGTTCTGAGCCCCATGACAGGCCAGACAGCTTGCTTCCACATTGATGCGGCGGTAGTAGCGTGTCCCGGTGACGCCATCTAGGGTTTCGGGTTCCCAAAAACCTGTGAGGTCGGGATCTTGCTCAAATTTGGCCAGGGCCATTCGGGCGTGAAGATTGTCGGGGGCGTGGGCCGGATTGCGGTATTTCGTCGCCATCTGTTTCACCTGCCAGCCGTTTTCTTGACTGAGCTGCATCGCTTTCATGCCCACGGGTTTGCAGACCTGTTGCATCGTTTCTGCGGTCGGCGCTTCGGGGGCATCCTCTAGATAGGCCGCTAGACCGCTGCGCATTGCGTCTAAATTTTCGATTGCTTCGACGGCTTTAGACAGTTCGGCAGGGTCAGGCTGAGCCTGGGCGATCGCGGGTAGCCCCATTAGCAAGAAGAGTATGAGGGAACTGCCGAGAACGAATCGAGAGAAAAATTTCATCATGATCGGGGAGTGACTTGATCGAAAGGTATTGTCATCAATCGGTAAAGGGGTAACAGCGCGATCGCTGTGGCCGGAGAAGTTCAACTCGCTAAGGGCTCAGAGCCAGTCGCTGCCGATTTAGAATGCGCGGCAGCATCCTTCAGCAGTTGCAGTCCGAATAGCGATCGCAGCCCCAGCCGCTCGTACCAGGGCATCCCCACGCCAAAGCGCATCTTCAGCATGAAATATTCTTCAAAAGCGGCTTTTACCCACACCACCCAGGGGCCACGCACCGCATAGGAGCGTTTCCGCTTGCTGGTTTTGGGGTCGGGGAGTACTGGAGCGGCAATGTAGGCAATGCCCGTATTGCCAAACTCCGCAAAACAGAGGGCCTCTAAAGTCGGCACTTGAGGATTGGCGTTGATCGCTTTGAGGTCAACGGCGATATTGTGGGCCGCAGCGGTCGCCATCGCTTCGGCCATTGCCAGGCCAATACCTTTACTGGACCACGTCTGCCCTCCCACCAGGGCGCGCGGTCAGCTTGGGTGACGATGCGGTATACGTTCGTGCTGTACTTCATCATGACGCCATCGACACCCCGTTTGAACAGGCCTCTTCCAAAGACTACCAGCGCCTCTGCATCCAAGAAGTGCTGCTGCCCCACGAACGTTGGCAAGTGGCAGCAACACTTTGGGACCAGGCATCCTCTCTCCTGCATTCACCT
>CAZFWL010000250.1:0-5214 GCA_964522775.1 uncultured Halomicronema sp. | reverse complement strand
TATAGTCGCCCATCCAGGACGGCGCTACCGGCATCTAGAACGCTAGCTGGTGCAATCGAGATGTCGTCACGCCAGGTTCCCAGCGATTCCAAGATGGTCACGTCGCTGTTAAATTCGCCGACGATGACCGAGCCATCAGGTCCCATCAATACCGGTAAGGGATCTCGAAAACCGCCTACTAGTGAAGTATTGCTGACCACCGTGCGACCATCTTCAGACAGTTGCACCCGCGTCAGGTCATCGCCAGAGGAGAAATTAGCAATCAGCAAATCACCTTGTAACGCGCCAAAAAAATTGTCGGCGGTGTACTCAATAATGCCGTTGGCTGACTTATTGGTGCCGAGTGATGCGATGGGCGCAGTGTAATCAGGATGACCAGGTGGAAAATTACCCGCTAGTCCTTGAAAGCTCCCATCTTGGAAAACGACCTCGCGGCGAGCTGGATTGGGATGCCCGTAGTAATTGCCTTGCTCAATCAGGTTGAGCGGATCAATCTGCTTGCCAGGGTTGTCACCAGGGTTGATTCCAAACGCAGTGATATCGGCATCATTCGTGGGGTCACCCTGCAAGACGCTGTTAGGCCCCACAGAAGGGACCGTGCCGGTTACGCCGAGGCCGTTATCAGGGGCATAAATATTGCCGTTGCTATGAAAGACGCCATCATAGGTATTGCGTAGACCGGAGGCATACACCACGATCTCGTCAAAGGGCCGTCCTAATTCCTGTTCTTTGCGGGCATAGAAGTCATCAATGAATTCTGGTACGCCATCCACAATCGGGGAAGAGACTTCGCCATGAAAACTGCTCGGGTCAGCTTTCCAGCGAGGAATGTCGATCTCGATTAAGGCGGCGGAGAGCGGCTGCTCCGGTCGATCACGGAACTCGGTTGATTCTGTATTAGCTGACCCCGCACCAGTACTGCCCCCCATCCAGGCATAAAGTTTGCCGTCGGGACCAAAGTCAATGTTGTTCAGAGCGTGGTTCGCGATCGCTCGCGGTAAGCCAGTCACCACATCTTCTTTGACGGACAGATTGTTACCTGAGAGGCGCGAAATTTTACTGGAATTCAGTGCTCCGTTATTTACTGAGCCGCTGGAATGACCGACCCAGAGCACCACATTGTCAGCGGTGGAATCGGGATCGACTGCTAATCCCAGCGTCAAACGATTGCCGCCTTCGTCTGTGCGGATGGTGTCGATGACTTCATCGGTCCAGGTACGAGTGTTGAGGTCAAACTCTACCGCGTGAATGGTGCCAAACAAGGTTGCAACGTAGAGCCGACCATCTGGTCCTAGATCCATCGCGGTAGCATTGCGAATGGGAATTGACCAGCGATCGAAGCTGGGCGTTAAGGGATTGCTGCCTCCTCCGTCGTCTGGTGGTTCTGGATCTCCTGGTGTTCCTGGTGCCTCCTCTATGATGGAAAAGTCATCAAAGGAGTAGGTCTGCGTTGCACCCGCATTGCGATGAGTCGCAAAGATACCGCCAAAGCTGCGGGTAGCGATTTCGGGATTGATGCCTGCTTGGTCAAAGCTAAACCATTCCGACGGCACGGATTCAAAAGTGCTGAGAGTTTGAAACGTTCCGCCATTCACACTGTAGCGGGCAGTCACGGCTTCTGTACCGGGATCTACAAATAGCTCTAAATCTACCGAGGCAGTTGCTGGAATGGTCATCGATGAAGACCGTTCTGCAATGATGCTACCGTTTTGTTCCATCAATGCCTGAATCCGATACTCTCCCGGATCAGAGGAGATCACAACTAGCTTGATATAGTTGTCTTCGCTGCTTCCCGCTCCGCCATTCTCGGCTTGCCCAAACCACAATCCTGCTTGACTAAACCCGCCAACTGCAGTGGGCAAGTCGACTAGGGAGGTCTGCATCCGGACGGCTTGGCTAGGTACGTTTAGCCCTACGCCCAAAGCGTTATCTAGAGAGTTATTCCCTGTGAATTGAATACCTGCTGTCGTGGCGATCTGTAGGACCCCTGTCGTGGGATCAACCTGGAGTAAATCAGGAAAGTAGCCGACCACCCCGTCAATGGGAGCTGGGTTACTCGGATCGGTTGCCGGATCGACCATGCTAAAACCGAGGCCATCGCCGTCCGCATCTTGCAGACCGCCGTCGCTACCGTCAAAACTAAAGAAAATATCACCTTCGACCCGCACATCGGTGGAAGGCAAGAGCGAAATTGGCGCACTGCCATCGGTAGGTTCATCAGTGGTGTCATCATCAGTCACTGCTAAAGAGGCCGTGACGCTCTGATCATTGCCTGTCGCTGTGACTTCGACTATCTGAGTGCCATCGACGACTGTGTCATCGACGGCTGTGACGGCAAATGTTGCCGTTGTTTGTCCGTCCAGAATGGTTACCGTTTGAGGCACCGTAGCTTCTGAGGTATCGCTACTACTGAGATTGATGACCAAATCCCCGGCGGTAGTGCTTCGAGTGATCGAGGCGATCGCGCTGCCGCCATTTTCGGAGATGCTGCTGGCATCTAAGTTCAAGCTCAAAGTTGGCGCTGGAGGGGTTACCACGTCATCGTCGGTAACGGTGAGCGATACAGTATCGGCGATCGCTCCGGGAGCACTGGCGACAATGTCGACTGATTGTGTCCCATCGAGGAGTTCATCATCAACTACGGTGACTGTGAACTCAGCGGTTGCTTGCCCATCGGGTAAGGTAACCTGCTGCGGCACCAAGGCTTCTGAGGTATCACTGCTGCTAAGAGCAACGATCAAATCGCCCTCTGTGCTGTTACGGCTGATGGTTGCCGTGGTGCTGCCACCATTTTCCGAAATGCTGCTGATATCTAAATCGAGATTCAGCGTCGTCACTGGATTGTTGTTATCAATCGAACTGACCGTTAGGGAATCGATATTAGGGCCGCTGGTACCGATCGCCGTCAGTCTCACCATATGCGTACCTGCGGCAAGTTGCACTTGCTCTACAAGATGTTGCCAGTTATCCCAGTCGCCCGTGACCGCAAAATCCAGAATATTGAGTACATTGCCATCGATGGCGAGCTCAAGCGATCGCGCTGCCCTAGCACCCAATGCATAGCGGATGGTTAAATCATGCAGGCCGTCCGCATCAACCTCAATTTGAAACTCAATAAAATCACCGCTAGCATTGACATAATCAGCGAACCCACTCCCCGTGTAGCCATTGTGCTTAGTATCGACTGTTACTCCTGAGAGCGTTGCTGCCTCTGCCTCGTAGGTTACTGCGGGGACAGGAGGGGCAGGCACTTCATCGTCAGTGACTTCCAGTGATGCCGTATCGCTAACCACATTCGGGGCGCTAGCGGTGATGTCGACTGATTGTGTCCCATCGAGGAGCTCATCATCAATTGCGGTGATCGTGAACTCAGCTGTCGCTTGCCCATCGAGAAAGGTGATCTGTTGTGGTACGGTCGCTTCCGACGGGTCGCTGCTGTTGAGAGTAACTACCAAGTCGCCAGTGGTGTTGCTGCGAGTAACGGTCCCGCTTGCGATACCCCCGTTTTCTGAAATGCTGTTGGTATTTAGAGTGACTATTAACTCAGTCGCTGGCGGTTCAGGGATTTCGTCGTCAGTGACTTCCATTGATGCCGTATCACCAACCACATTCGGGGCGCTAGCAGTAATGTCGACGGTTTGTGATCCATCTAGGAGCTTGTCATCGATAGCTGTGATATTAAATTCAGCCGTTGTCTGACCGGCTAAAAAGGTGACCTGTTGAGGCACTGTGGCTTCAGAAAGATCACTGCTCTCCAGGGTGACCACTAAATCGCCATCAGCGTTGCTGCGGGTAACGGTCCCGCTTGCGGTACCCCCGTTTTCTGAAATGCTGCTGCTATCAAGCTCTAGCGACAGCGTTGTCGAAACTGTCTCGTCAACGGCAGTCACCGTCAGTGCATCCAGGTTAGGGCCACTCGCTCCAGTCGCCGTCAATCGTATGATGTGGATGCCACTAGTGAGCTGGACCTGTTCAATAATTTCTTGCCAACTGGCCCAATCGCCAGTGGAACTAAAGTCAATTGTGGTGATGACTTCACCATCGACGGCGAGCTGTAGTGGTCGACTGGTGCTACGTCCGAGTGCATATCGGAAACCCAAGTCATACAGACCATCAGTTTCTACTGTGATCGAAAATTCAATGTAGTCTCCAGTGGGATTCACATAGTCGGCAAAGCCACTGCCAGAATAGCCTTCGTGGTTTCTTGCGACCTGCGGTCCAGATAGCAGCGCTAGCTCGGCTTCATAAGTAGTAGGCATTTGTATAGAGAACTTATATAACTCGCTACACGATGTCTATCACTTTCAGTAGATTCGCTTACATGCAAATACGGATGCTTTTTGTACTTGATCGTGCCAAGTGAAGTTAGAGTGAGGCGCTCTGTTCGATAATTATTCTCTTCAATTCACAGGAGAATTTTGAGTGACTAGCCAATCACCCAGCCACGATCTCAGTAGCGGATGTAAGTTTTAGAGCGGTCAAGTTATTTGGCTAGCCTGAAACACACAAAAATTCCACAACTGCAGTGAATGTGGTGACTCAATGGATCAGACCTGCCTTTGTGGTTCGGCGGGTTGTGGTTGGAATACAACAATGAGCTTGCTTTTTGTATGAAATTTCTACATGAGAGGAGTAACTTGGTTTAATACCCTATAAGCGACGTTTCATGCTGATCGTGTGAAGCATCAGATGCAAACCGCTACATTAGTGTCATCTCTATTTTTCTTGTATTCGCCGTGGTTCAGCCATCCTCAGCCCAGCAGAGTCTTCGCGACTCCAAACTGTTCAGCCAGCAGCTGAGTGCAGCCCCTATCTCGCTCTATCAGCAAAACAGTACGGCAATTAATCGCTATGGACGTTGGTTTTTGGTGGCGTGGTTGGGTGCTATGGCCGACAGCAAGATTTTTCTAGCGATCGCTACCAGTACGCTCACTTACCAATTTCTTGTATCTGGAGATCGCCTTCCGTGGGATAAAATTGCACCGCTGTACCAGCAAATTTGTACTCGCGTCTCGCGCTTAGGGCAGACACCGTTGCTAGCGAGCACCTTAGCCTTTGCGACGACCTATGGCTTTGCGGCAGCTTGGTCACAGCTCGGCGGCAGTTGGGCGGCAATTACCCTGCTCGGCTTAGCGGCGGGTAACCTGCTGTTTTTCTTGAAGGAAATCAATACAATATCGCCCACTACCTCAGCGGTAGAGACGACACCTGTAG
>CAZFWL010000249.1:0-5217 GCA_964522775.1 uncultured Halomicronema sp. | reverse complement strand
TCGACTCTTATTTTCGTGACATTTCTTCAACTTCCGACACAAAGACCGCTTTGCAGAGAAGAGGAGAAAGATCGATGTAACAAGAGAGACAGTCCTTCGGAATTGAATGTTTGCTGTAACTTAAAGCGTTACTTGCAAGTCATTTCAGCTCCTGAATTAAGCCCTCCAGAATTTTATACACTGCTCTCGAGACAACACAATTTACGAGTTGTTAAGCTTGATACAGTTTGCAACATTCCTCAAAATCATTCGCCTCAGTGGATCTTCGGGTTTTCCGAGTTTTTCTGTTAACGCGGACAAGCGTTTTCGTTACATAAGTCAATAAAAAGCAGCGGTGGAAAAAAGAATTCGCCCATTTTGGTGTTGTGTTGATGACTTTTCCCAGAATGAGTGCTCAAACGCCTCATTAATTCGCAGGTCGGGGCAGTATTTCCCGCGATCGCGCCTTCTTTGCTTACAGACTTTCGAGCAGAGGTAACTGCAACTATGGGGCAGCGGCGATCGCCGCGCTCCAACCACCCTCCTTGACTCAATACAATGGCCTTAGGCAAGTTATAGAGCCACAGCATCACTCACCCACAACCGGTGCTGGGCTAATCGTCGACAGTTGCCGTTGCATTTGCGGCAGCGGCTGATTCTTCAGCTTCTGGCGGCTGGCAGAGAGTTGTGAGGGTTGGATCAACCTGGGTGTTATGGGCGAGGTAGTCTGCTAACCAGTCACAACTACTAGCTAACGAAGTGGCAATGTCCTCAATGCCATCTCGTTCCCAAATAAGGCCGCGCCCATCATTACTAGCCGACACCACGTAGCCCTCTTTAGGGTCAACAGCGACCTCGCGGACGCCTTGGGTATGACCGGAGAGGGTTGAGATTGTCTGGCCGTCTAGGTCCCAAATGCGAATTGAGTTGTCATTGCTGGCCGTGATGATATTCTCCCCGCTAGGAGTAAACGCCACCGACAGAACTCCGTCTTCATGCCCTTCAAGAGTAGTCAGCTTTTCACCGGTGCTAGCCCGCCAGAGCTGCACCGAATTGTCATAACTGGCAGTCGCAATCAGCTCACCATCAGGGCTGAACTGGGCATCTAGCACCCATCCCTGGTGTCCCTCTAATAGTTGCGGTTGGGCATTACTAATACCGGACACTGGCCAGACTTTGGCGAGATGGTCCCAGCCACTGGTCACGATTTGGTCCCCATCGGGGCTAAAAGCGACCCCAAAAGCCCCATCGCGGTGAGCTTCAATAGTTGTCATCAGTGTTCCATCAGGTTGCCACAGGCGGAGTGTGTGGTCTTCCCCGACCGTGGCAATGAGTTCACCATCAGGGCTAAAGGCGACATTATTAACGGCTCCGATGTGTCCCGTTAAGACCTGGACGGTCGGAGTCTCTGATTGGAAGTTTTGCCATAGTCGCACCGTACCGTCAGAGCTAGCAGAAGCTAGCCGTTCACCATCAGTACTTAAAGCGACCGCATTCACAGCGTTATCGTGGCCAGTCAACGTTTTGAGCAGCGTGCCTGATTCTTGCCACAGACGCACAGTACCATCTCGCCCACCAGTAGCAATGAGGTCTTCAGTAGAGGAGACGGTGACACTATTGACGGAGCCTTGATGGCCAAGTAATACGTGCAGGTTGTCGCGCTGTAAATCCCACAGTCGGATGGCATGGTCACCGCCCGAAGTGGCAATCATCATGCCATCGGGACTGATGGCAAGCGCGGCGATGAGACCGGTATGTCCGACGAGATTGGCCGCTACTGTGCCGTCTAGTTGCCATAGGCGAATGACTTTGTCATCGCCGACAGTAATAAGCTGTTCACCATCAGGGGTGAATTGAACGTTATAGATGGCTCCATTGTGAGCCGGAAATTCGCGAATGAGGGATTGGTCAGCCAGGTTATGTAGCCTGGCTTGGCGATCGCTACCAACCGCCGCCAGAGTTTGACCATCGGGGTTGAGGGCTA
Organism: uncultured Halomicronema sp.; assembly: GCA_964522775.1. GTDB lineage: Bacteria > Cyanobacteriota > Cyanobacteriia > Phormidesmidales > Phormidesmidaceae > Halomicronema. The sequence goes on along the minus strand of CAZFWL010000249.1, from coordinate 3,254 downwards.
AGGCAATCAAGGCCTCACTAGAGCTGGAAAACTGACTCAAAAGTTGCCCGGAGGCGTCCCAAATATAAACGTTGCCCTGTTCGTCCCCAGCAATAATCTGGTTTGCCGCTGTCCACAATAGCGCTTGGAAACCGCCTAAATCACCTTCTAGGGTGGCAACCAAGTCACCATCGGTAGTCCAAATTTTGACCGAGGCATCTTCACTGGCGGTGGCAATTTGCGTGCCCGAGGGGGCAAAGGCGACGGCGCGGGTAGGCTGTTCATGCGCTCGCCAAGTGCCTTCCAGGGTGCCATTCGCACTCCACAGGTGCGCGGAGCCGTCACCGTCAACCGCAATGAGGCGATCGCCGTTAGGGGCAAAGTCTACATCTAGGAGGGGAGACCCATCGCATTCCAGCACATTCAGAAGAGTGCCATCCAATCCCCATAGACGCACGTTGCCATCGGCGCTGACCGAAGCGAGTTTTTGCTCATCGGGGCTAAAGGCAACCTGCCAAACGGTGCCGGTATGGCCCTCTAAACGATTGCGCTCTTGAATCCAAAACAGCGACTGTTGGAGCGCGCTGAGCACCTGCGATCGCAAGTCGGGAGTTTGCCATTCGGGATCTAATGACTGAAACAGCTGACCGGCTTGAGTAGCAGACAACAGTGAATCAAAGCGGCGATCAGAAAGAAATAATGCCTGGGCTGACTGATTTAGTGCTCGGAGTTGCGCTTGCTCAGCCCGCTTTTGAGCACTTTGAGCCTGTCGCGATAATCCCCAACTGGTGATCCCCATCGCGACGGCCAACACTGACGCTGCCGTGACCAGCTGTAACCATCGTTGCTGCCCCGCGAGAGCGGCCCTCTGGCGCTGCAGTTCGGCCGCTCGAGCAGCGGCTTCAACTTCGCCACTGGCGATCACGTATTGATGATGTAGGGCGGTAGGACGCGGCTCCTGATCCTTGCCTTGGGCCAGGTAGCGGTTAGCGCGATCGAGATCTGCTCCTCTTAACAGGTAGCTACCATCCTGGCCATTGCGATCCCATTCCAGCGCCCGAACGAGGATGCGCGTGTGCGTACGGACGTAGTCCAAATCTTGGTCTAGAGCTTCTAAGAGATTTTTGAATCCCTGCTGGAAATCGTCTTGAGCGCGTAAGAAAATCCAGTTCAGGCGGGCCAGTTCGGGATGCACCTGATCGGGTTGCACATCTTGGCAAACAACTGGCACCAAACGCTTGTTGTGCTTGAGAGCTTCCTCAATTTCTTGACCACAGACTTTAGACGCGACAGAGTCAGGACTCAATACAAAGACGAAGGTATCGGCCAGCTCAATGCCAAGTTGAATTTCCTGCCACCAGTCCACCGCGACGGGAATATTTTCCCAATCAACCCACACTTCACGCTTGGTTGCTTCCAAAGCGCTGTGCAGTTCTTGGACAAATTCTTTATTTCGCCGTGAATAGGAGATGAAAACGTTGGCCTGCTTGGTGTCTTGGTCTAACACCTGCCAAACATCTGTCGGCATTTGCCGCCCCGACTTTGGCGCGAGTTTGACGCGATAGACCACCGTGTCTTGACGGTCAATTGTTTTCAGCAGTCCCTGTTGAGTCAGGGTATCCAGATTCTTTTGCACCTGAGACGGTGGCTGATTGATTTGCTGGGCAATGGTTTCAGCATTCGCTTCGTAGTGACGTAGCAACCAATTCACCAGCGACTGCTGCTCGGGCGGCATAGTTAATATGTCTGCCACCTTGAGCCCTGGCAATCGCGACTGTCGTTTCCTTGGTTTACCTTTGAGCAGCGCATCTAACGCATCATCTGGCATAGGGCACTCCTGATTGCTGTTGCCAGTGGCCACAATATCCACATAGCCAATGGCGGGAACTCCTTGCCTCCTATCATATCGAAGGAAAATTGCCTGATTCCGGGCTTGGATTTAGATGACTGCGTTGCGAAACCACAGCTAGAAAACTTAATCCATGAGCAGGGTTTTAAGGTCTTTGATAAAGTCAGCTGGGCGGTTATCTAAGTCGATCGCTGTGAGTAACTCATCTGACGTATCAATCAATTTGGCGAGTCGCGGATCTTCGACCGTTTTGCCTTCGACGACTTTGTAACGCAGCGCTTGCACAATCTCGTCTGCAATGCGGCCGGTGCCCGCCACGATCACTATTTCTCGACCGGCGGCGACACTGGCATAAGCATCGCTGACAGTGACAGAACCGCCGTTGATCAAGATAGTCATTGACTCATGCTCACCGGATAATTGAGTCGCGATCTGGGCAATCCAGGGAGATTCATCGCCCCATTGCTCACCAGGAACGAGTAAACAGTGGGTGTGGTTGGGTTCTAGGGTAGACGCGTCAGGATGTGTTGCGGGCTGGTCGGGTAGGTTAACCAGCGATCGCGGAGCCACCCCAATCAGTGGAAAACTACCGTTAATAGCGGTGCGGGCCTGCCCCATTAAGCGCATCACCCCCGCGTCGGTACCGCCATCCACAACATATAGCTGCATCTCTTCGGCCAGGGGGGCTAAGACTCGGTGAAACAGGCCATCTAGCTGGGTTTGCTGATCATCATCTAGGCCGCTAGCACCGCCCACAATAACGAGGGTAGGATGCGGCTTGCTTAATCCTGTCGCTGCCAAAAAATTGGTGACATCACCAATTTGCTCGACCAAACCAACTTGTACACCTTGATGGTTGGTATTGGATTTATGTAATTGATAGGTCTGAACGGGAGATGGCATATATCCAAACTGGATGCATAAATAACTAAAATTTATTCGCCGCGACAGCAGCCTTGCCGATGTGGTCTCAAGCCCAATGCTGCCGTTAGCAACCGTAAATCACCCTAACTAAATCTCAACATGCCCAACCTGACTATCGGAATTCACTTGTATGGTTTGAGAACTCAATACTACCCAAAGAAACTGAACGAGATGAATAAGTTGGCTACATGTTGATGGATTGCAACTTGTTTAATTGCGCCAACGCCTCACTGCGAAGCCACTAGCGATCGCGCAGAGCAGATACCGCAATCTAGCCTGAACTGGCGACATTTCGGCACCACTGCGGTCTTACCAGGAAAGCAGGTACTATGATGAGAAAGAAAGCTTAACTTTTGTAAATATCTTGACTTCGGCTGTCCAACCTTTCCAAGTGACCTCCTGTTCTTCTGCGTGGCTGGCCCTCGACATTCTCTGGCAGGGCGGTGGCACCGTGGTCAAGCGCGGGTTACCCCACGACCAGCTTTCCCCCGCCTGGCAAATT
>CAZFWL010000248.1:0-5222 GCA_964522775.1 uncultured Halomicronema sp. | reverse complement strand
GACAGTTTGCTGCCAATCGCCCTGCGCCACTGAACGGACTGCTTGGTTGAGCCGACTAAGGGGCGTAACCACCCACAAGCTGGTGAGGTAACTCAGACCCGCAGCGACTAGAAAGGCCCCGATACAAATCCACAAGGTCAACCGCTTTTGGGCATTAATTTCAGCAATAAAGTCTGATTCAGGAGCAACGACAACAATGAACCATTCCAACTGATTGCTGGCGCGCAGGGGCGTGACCTGCAAAAAATGCTTTTCTCCCATCACATCAACATCAAACTGCAGCGGCTGATCAATCTGCTGATAATTGTCAGTTGCTGTTTGCAGAAATTCGGTCGTGGCTTGGATCATGGGCTCTTGGCTGTCGATCGCTGCCAAGCGTTTAGTCGAGTCACCATTGGCCGCAACGGGATTACGACCGTCGGAACTGCCAATTAAGTTACCGTTGGCTTCAAAGATATAGATTTGTCCAGATGGGCTAAAGTCGATACTTTCTAAAAATTGGCTCACCTGTCCTAAATCGAGGATGACGCTCACTACGCCCATCAAATTTCCTTGGTCATCACGCACTGGCTGAGACGCATTAATGGCTAAGGTGTGGCCCTCAACTTTGCTCACAGATGGGTAGACTTCAGTCCATACTGGGCCGTTGGCTTGCACAGCCGCCTGATACCAAGGGCGATCGCGGGCATCGATATCACGCTCCAAAACCGTGGTGGTGACAATTTCGCCGCGGGTGTTGAGCTGATGACTAATGTAATCTTCTTGGGTTTCAACAGTTTCATACTCGAGGAAATACTGCACCCCTGAGGTCTCATTGCGCTGAAACATGCCCATGAGGTCACCAGAGCGATTGCCGACCCCCAGCCCTTTGATCGATTGAAACGTCTTGAGATAGCGCCAGTACAGTTCTCGAAGTACCAGCACATCATCAATGTCTAAATCTTCTTGCTCAATCGCTTCGACGGTAATTTGATTGATTTTTTGCGAGGTTTGCAACAACGCACTGACCCGTCCATTAACCCGAGCGGTGGTTTCTTGGCGTAGCTGCTCCGTGGTTCGATTCACCGACTGCTGACCGCTACGAAAGGAAAGCCACCCAACCACCCCGACAATGATGAACATTTCGAGTAAAAACGGGACGGTTAAAAACAGGCTTAGCGGAATTCGGCTTAAATGCCGTATCTGGGTGAGCCGATTGAGCAATGGCTGGGACTCCTTGTGAGACAACTCAACTCATTCAGCATGAACGTATCGCTGGCAGGCCGTGAAGATTTCTGAGTGACGATCTGGCGTCAGCAAGTTGAATGGCGCTGGGCAGTCAGGTTGATTCAGCTCGTGAGATGGTGGCAAGGATCATTCAGTCTCCCCACATCAGCAGGGCACTGTCACCATCTGCTCCCATTAGAAATCGCGATCGCGGGTCACGCAATCATCACATTGCGTTTGGCAACTTTCAAAGCTTAGTTGAAAATTCTGGCGTATGCTTGATGGTCGATTGGTTATTCTTTCATCATGGGTGACATAGAGCCTTGATGAGTGGGCGATCGTCCTTCTCAAGGATGGACTATTAAGTTTGTATGCTAACGAGTGTTGACCGATTACTGTTTGTTCGAGAAGTCCCGATCTTCAACGAATTGCGGGATGACTTTTTGATCAGACTCGTGTCGATCATGGATGAACTCTCGTTTCCAGAACGGCACACGATTTTGACTGAAGGCCAAGAGGGACGGGCCCTCTACATCGTGGTGAAAGGTCAGGTCAAAGTGCATCGTAAAAATGGACAGACTCTGGCCGAGCTAGATGCCGGAGCCTGTTTTGGCGAAATGTCGCTATTTGATGCGGAACCGCGATCAGCCTCAGTCACCACACTGGAAGACTGTGACTGCTTGATATTGACGCAAAACCAGCTCTACGAGGCGATCGACGAAACCCCAGGCATTGCGATCAATATCATTCGCTTGTTATCTCGCCGCATTCGCGAACTGAACAAAGACCTTCAGGAAAAACGCCAGGAAGCTCAGGAGCCGTCTCGGCCAACTGAGTTGAGGTATAACAGTGAGCCTCAGAACCAATCGCTGCCCACTGCAGCTATAGCCGACAATGGCGCTTATGTCTTAGCAGAAGAGCAGGGCAGCTTTCCCTACGGCAGCTTTCCCCATTGATGAGATCGCCTTGCAGCAGTCTCGGTGTCTCACCCTTGGGTAGAGGCTACGCCCCAAATTCGGGTACAAGAGAAGGGTTGTTTTCATTGACTTTGCGATGACTTTGTCCCAGCGCTGTTGGCAGGCTAACCAAGATTTAGCCCAAGCTTGCTTGAATCATCCCTTTGTCCAAGGGATTTATGAGGGGACGTTGCCCAGGGCGAAGTTTGCTTATTACGTAGGACAGGAAGCGTTTGCGCGGGCTTACAGCGTAGCGGCCGCCAAAGCCCCCGACTGGGATGGGTTTATGACGTTCCATGAGCTGGCGGGGGGCGTGTTGAGTGAGTTGAAACTCCACGGCCACTACGCTCAGGCCTGGGGCGTGGAGTTATCGACCGTAAAGCCGGGGGGAGCGACGCGACGCTATACCGACTTTTTGCTCGCTACAGCTTGGAGCCAAGCGGCAGGGATAACCGCGATCGCCATGTCGCCCTGCATGCGTTTATATGCGTTTATTGGTCAATCTTTGGCTGAGCAGGGCATTCCAGATCATGAGTATGGCGACTGGGTTCGTACATATAGCAGCGACGAATTTGAACCGCTGGCGGCGCAACTCGAAGCCCTCGTTGATCAATACAGCCAGGATGATGAATTGGCGACAGAGACGTTTCGCTATGCCATGCAGTGTGAGTACGACTTTTTTGATGCCGCGTGGCGGATTTAACGCTGTGAGAGTGGTGAACGCGGCAAAAGTTACTGTGCTTGACGCGCGCTCGATTCATCTAGTCACCCAACTATCAAGTCAGCCACCCAGCTACTACTAGTAAAGGGTTTGCATGAGGCGTTTCCGATAGGCCTGGGTCAGGGTGTGTTCGTTGCCTAGCAGGTTAAAAAGGGTCAGCATCGACTTGCGGCCCGCATCGGCGCGATATTTGCGATCGCACTTCACTAATTCCAAAAACTGCGTGAGTCCAGTCTCATAATCGCCCGCGACCGCCGCTTTGGCTCCCGCTAGATACAGTTTGTCGGCTTCGCTATCGGGCGTCAGTTCCGCCACTGTTTGATGAAAATCCATGAGCGATCGCACCGCTTGGGCTTGATCGCCATACGGTTTCTGTAAAGGGTCGATGCGATCGAGTAAGGCGGTCGCTGGGGCAAATTCGCCCTGGCTCAGGTGAAATTGTGCGGCCTCTAGCAGGAGTTGGGGGCGATCGGGATACTGCTCCAGTAGCTCAGCATATTGCGCTGCTAGCTGCCCCTGATTACCTGTGGCGCGCACCGCGGCTAATGTGGCTAACGCTTCATCGAACTGAGATTTGAGATTGAGCTGTTCTAAAAAAGAGCGCAGCTGACTTTCCTCAAGCATGCCGACAAAGCCATTCATCACCTCACCCTTTACCGCCACTTTGACATCAGGCACCCCTTCGACCTGATAAATTCTTGCCAGCTCTGGGTTTTGGTCAATATCGACCTTAGCCAACGTGAACTCGTACTCCTGGGTCAACTTCTCTAGCAGAGGCTTCAACAGTTGGCAGGGGCCACACCATTGAGCGTAAAAGTCGATGACCACCGGCATCTGATAAGACTGCTCCAGCACCGCCTCTTCAAAGGTCGGGCTTGTGACTTCGACAATGGCCCCCATAGTTATCCTCCTGCTAGTGATTTATTCATCATTATCAGCTCATAAACGGATAACAGAACTTCAATGACAATTAAGATCACGACATACCATTCCAGCCGCAGCCCCGTATTTTGTTGTTGGATGTCCAGCGCGGTCTCTGCTGTGCGGGACACTAAATCGAGCTTGCGATCGAGGGAAGAGTGCCGCTCACGAATTTCATATTCGTCTTCAATACGGGCATAAAAGCGATCGAGTTCGGGATATTCCCACAGCAATTCTGGCTTATCGACAATTTCCACCCGACCCACGATTTTGTGATGGATGAGTAGGGAGTTGCCGATTTGCTTGAGCAAAATTTTGGCCCCGCGCCGAGGCGACTTGGGCTTTTGTAGGCTCGCGGCAAAGGGCTCGATCAAGTCGAATACCTGGGCGGTTTCGGTCTCATATTGCTCTAGCACGACGCTCTTGGCTAAGACATGGGCCACCAGTTGCAAAACCGGAATATCAAACTGGGGGACTAAGATGACATCGGCTTCAACTTTGCCTTCATTCACCGGGGCAAGACGAATTAGGACGTCTTCTGTCGCAGGTTCGGCAAACGGGCTTACAATCAGTCCTTGAATATCGTTCAAAAATTTGGCTTCTTCAAGGCTGGAAAAGCCAAATAAAACGGCGACCCCATAATCAAACAAAACGACGCAGTTGTCGTCAGCACTCTGAATCGTGAGGGGATCGACCGCCAGCGGAGCGGTTTGCGTAAACGGTTGTAAGTCGATCTTTTGCCCCAGGAAGTAGGCTTGGACTTTAACGGTATCGATATCGGTAAACAACACTGTCACTTGTAATGAACCCTAAGCATTCATCCCAACGCTATGACCTGCTGAGGTGACGCCATTGGTTGCTCAGCGCCGCTCAATCCACTCAGGATAGATTTAAGGTATGGAACGCATTCTCTTTATATTAGGCATCTTGGAAGATGAAGACGTGGATTGGCTGGTGACTGCGGGAACCCGGCGCGAACTGACCAACGGCGAAGTGCTGATCCGAGAAGGCGAACTGATCGATGCCATCTATTTGATTTTGGCCGGACAGTTTTTGGTATCGCTGGGCCCTACGCCGGAAGCGCATATTGCCCGGCTGTCGAGCGGTGAAGTCGTGGGCGAGATGTCGTTTGTGGATCATTTGCCCCCATCAGCGACGGTGACGGCCAGTGAACCCTCGGTAGTGCTGATGGTTGAGCGATCGGTGCTAAACCGCAAGCTCGACCAAGATATGGGGTTTGCGAAACGCTGGTATCAAGCTCTAGCAACGCTGCTATCGATTCGGCTGCGGGGTACGGTCAAGCATTTGGAAGCAGAGTTTTGGGAACCGACGGAACTCAATAAGGCGCTGCTGTCATCCGATATGGCGGACAACATGAAGCTCGGCGGTATCCGGTTTGATTGGTTAATGCGACGACT
>CAZFWL010000247.1:0-5239 GCA_964522775.1 uncultured Halomicronema sp. | reverse complement strand
GTTCAGGGCTGTACGAAAGTTCTCGGGGTTGCGAGGGTCAACGAAATTCACCTTGATGCCCAAGGTCGGCAAAATGTCCTTGAACATGGTGTAACTGCCGCCGTACAAGGTATTTGCGGAGACAATCTCATCGCCAGCCTGACAAATGTTGATGATGCTGTAAAAAATAGCGCTGGTGCCTGAGGCCAAAGCCAAGGCCGCTACTCCACCTTCTAGTGCCGCTACCCGCTTTTCTAAAACGTCATGGGTCGGGTTCATCAACCGCGTGTAAATGTTGCCCAACTCCTTCAGGCCAAACAGATTCGCGGCATGCTCCGTATCGTTAAAGACATAGGAGCTGGTCCGATAAACCGGAACCGCCCGGGCCAGTGTCGTGGGGTCAGGTTCCTGGCCTGCATGCAGGCATTGGGTGCCAAGGCCATGTTGTGCGCTCATCGACCCGATCTCCAAATAATATTTGCCCAGGGATTTTATCTTGTTATGTCAGAGCCTGGGCAATTACTGGTCAATAAATTAAGCATTCTTTGAGACCCATGGCCGCTGAGAAGGAGATTACTCTGAGGTCGAGTCCATCGTCTTGGGAGCCGGGGTCGGCGTGACGAGGGTAAAGCAGAGTCCCATAAAGACCAGGACTGAACCGATGATCTCTAGCTGACTCAAACTGTCACCCAGCAACACAACTGAAAATGCCATGCCAAACACTGGCACCAGTAGCGAAAACGGTGCCACCCGATTGGGCGAATAGTGTTGAACCAAATAGGCCCAAAAGCCAAAACAGAGCAGCGAAGAGATTAAGCCCGTATACAAAATGGCCCCTATCCCGAGTGGGGTGAGCAATCTCAATGCGGCCCACTGCCCCGACTCCAACCAGACTGATAGCCCTAACAGCGGGAGCGGCGGAATGATCGCCATCCATACCAGCAGCCGAAACCCGTTGCTGACTTGGGCTAGCTTGATGCAGATATTCCCGATCGCCCAAGCCCCAGCGGAGCCTAAGACAAAGAACAGCCCGAACAGCGTTGTCGAACTGCTGCGTTCTAACGCGATCGTTACCATCCCAGCAACTGCTAACCCCAGGCCTAGCCATTGTCGGCGCCGGGGGACATCACGCAATATCCAGGTGGAAAGCATCAGGGTGAACACAGCCTGTGACTGCACGACTAGAGAGGACAGGCTCGCCGGCATCCCATTGGCCATGCCAATGTATAGCAGCCCAAATTGAAAAACTCCCATTGCCAGCCCCACCGCCACAATCCACCGCCAAGCGATGCCCGCACGGGGCACAAACAGAATGGCCGGAAACGCCACCACCACAAACCGCAGCGCGGCAAATAGCAACGGCGGAAATTCTCCCAGGCCTACCTTGATCGCAACAAAGGTAAAGCCCCATAGCAAGGCCACTAAAATCGCCAACAGCGTATGCCGTAAACTCATTGCCCGCTCCCTGAATTCATCGAATAATCAGTTGCTCTGAAGAAAATTCGGGCCGTAGAGCGACTGGCGTTACCGCAAAAACTGTGCGATGCCCTCAGCGATCGCCTGTGCTGCCAACGTATTCCAGCGGTCTAGCACCACCGCACTGGTAATCGAATCAATAAAGAAGGCCTCGGTCAAAATGGCGGGTGTCGGCAACGGCACCCCCGCCAGCACCGCCAGCCGCGCGCTCTTGACCCCACGATTGGGAATGTCCAAACGATTGGCTAAAGCACTGTTGACGATAGTGGCAAACCGCTGGTCAGCAGTGGTGCCTTGACTATGGAAAAACACCTCGTGTCCCTGGGCCCGACGATTAAAGGCGTTGAGGTGCAAGGAGACAAAACAATCTGCCCCCTGCCCGGCGCGGCCGATTTGCGTCAGACTCATGCGCGTATTGTTTTCAACAATCTCCACGCGAGCTCCTTGAGCCTCTAAGGTGCGCTGAATGATGGTGGCCTGTTTGCGGACTTCATCGCGCTCGTTGCGCTGCAAAAACTGATTCACCGCGCCAGGATCGTTGACGCCAAAATCAATTTCGCCATGCCCCGGATCGAGCACTATTCGCTTGCCTGCTAATGACTGGCTGCCTTGATTGATCGGCACCCCATCGCGCAGAACCTCGACCGTTGGCTGATAAATGAACCAGGTATTGCGCCCTTTAAAGCTGACTTGTTTGCCATTGTCATCCAGTCCTAGCGCGACTCGGAGGTGCGCGTTACTCGCCGTGGCAAAACTCTGAAGAGGCAGCTGAGTTCCCCTAGCGACAAATTGCTTTTGCGCCTCGGTCAGACTGCCACTTTGGGCCGTACTGAGCTTGAGAAAGGTGTCAGTCAGAATGCTGAGGGTATAACGAGGGCCACGGGTCAGCGGCGGTGGAATGTCAACTACGCCGCCGTTTTGGAGGACTTCCACGGCAGGACGATACACGAACCAGGTATTCAGCCCATTGAAGAATACGCGTTGACCTTGCTCATTCATCCCCAAAGTGATTTTGAGATGAAAGGATCCGGCGACCGTAAAACTGTCCACCGGCAAGGTCGTTCCCGCCCGCACGAGTTGCTTTTGGTCGGCGGGCAATGTGCTGCTTTGAGCCGTACTTTGCTTAAGCCAGGTGTCGAGATCAACCCGTAGCGTGAAGGGCGAACTGGTCGTGATCGGTTGACGGGTGGCCGGATCAATGAGCCGTCCGTTGTTCAGCAAGTCCACAGCTGGAATGTAGACAAACCAGGTATTGCGCCCTTTGAAAAAGATCTGATTGCCATCGGCATCTTGCCCCAAGGTCACCCTGAGATGGTTGCCATCAACGACAAAGCCACTGATGGGCAATTCTGTCCGTGCATTGATAAACTGCCGCTGACTGTCAGGCAGGCCCGCCGCCTGAACTTTTGCCTGCTTGAGCCAAGTGTCAATTTTGAAGCGGAGAATATGCACCATAGCGAAGAAAGGTGATCGGGTCGCAGTTACTACTTGTGAGTGTAGACGCTGCTAATTGATACCAATCTGGGATCAAAGGAAAATATCCCAAAAATCCTGGCACCTCTTTGGTGTCGTGCGCCTATGCATCTCCTCCAATTACCGCTGGGCATAACGGGCCTTGATGTCAGCGATCGCAAACAGCGCTTCAAACTTGAGTCCCTTTGACTCGTAAAACTCGCGACCGCCCTGCTGACGATCTACCAGGGCCAGAATGGTGTCGACGGTGTAGCCCGCCCCGCGCAATCGCTCCACTGCTTTCCACGCCGACTGGCCGGTGGTGACGACGTCTTCCAGCACAATCACGGTGGTGCCAGCGGGCAGAGCCGGCCCTTCGATGTAGGCTTGGGTGCCGTGGCCTTTCGCTTCTTTGCGGACGATTAATGGCGTGATGGGGCGATCGCTGTAAGCCCCCACCAGGCTAACGCCGCTCACCATCGGGTCGGCTCCCAAGGTCAACCCGGCAACGGCGGTGACTTCAACCGGAATCCGCTCTAGTAACAATCGGCCCATCATGACGCCGCCTGCTGGATGCAGAGTGACCTGTTTGCCGTTGATGTAGTAAGAACTTTTTTGGCCGGAAGATAAGGTGAAATCGCCTTCTTTATAGGCGACTTCGCAAAAGAGATCGAGCAGGCGATCGCGCAACTGGGGCAGCGGCATCGTGGTCAGGGCCAAAACCGAAGGGTGATTGCTCAGAGTCATAAGATCCAAAATCAGTAAAAAATGCGCCGTTTTTAGCAGGCTGCGCTATAAATGACGTGCGTACAGGCGTATCTAGCTCAGCTCATACCCAGCTTAGTTTACGCCCCGAAATGCTCATCAAGCGCAGCAAAACTTCGCCAAATGCTGTTGCTGCCGATTTACTGGAGTGAGGAAAGCGACATGGCCAACTTTATCGTTCGAACTTTGACTGTCACGGTAGCTGCTGTTTCGGCGGTCGCGATTACCTCTGTGACCAAAGCTGATGAGCCTCCCACCACAAGCTCCGCTTATATTCCTGATGCGGTGAACGAAATTTTCTTCGGTAATTCGCCTTCCTTTAATCAACGTCGCTCCTTAGGTGGGCAGTTGAGCACGATGTTCGGCGTTGGCGGTTTTCCGGAACAGAACATCATGCAAGACGGGTACGACGTATTCAACGCTTATAACTACTTGCTGGAGCTGCAGACGCAGTCTGACCCAACTCTGCGCGTGCCTGATCTGATGAATCCTTACAATACGTCAGTCCAGTTTTTGCCCACGAACGGTAGCGGCGTCGTTTCAGGCAGTGAGTTTATCTTTGAATAGAGCACTAACTAGCGCGGCAATCGTTAGTAGCGTCTGCAACTGGCTCGTTCGATTCGCTCAGGCTGCTCATGTGAGTATGTCAGGGTTAGTCACGACGGTTCGGTCGTATCATTGCCCCGGTTGTGCTTAGTTCAATGTCTCTGTTTTGGCTGATTGTTGCCCATGACCGTCACCCGTTCTGCGATCGCGCTTGGTAGCAATCTCGGCGACTCTTTGGCGATTTTGCAGGGGGCGATCGCGGCGCTGGAGCGACATCCTGATGTCACAGTTATAAGCTGCTCCAGCATTTACCAGACGCCCCCGGTAGGGCCGCCTCAGCCTGACTACTTTAATGCCTGTGCACTGTTAGCGAGTTCCCTCGCTCCAGAATCTCTGCTTAGGTTGTTATTAGCGATCGAGGCTCAGTTTGGTCGTGTGCGGCGGGAGCGTTGGGGAGCGCGTTTGCTCGACTTAGACTTGCTGCTAGTGGAAGACCAGCAGTTACAGACGCCAAGCTTAGAACTGCCCCATCCCCGCATGTGGGAGCGGGCTTTCGTGATGGTACCCCTGGCCGAGATCGCCCCAGATTGGCGCAATCCCAGAACCGGGCAGACCGTTGCGGAGATTTGCGCCACCCTCTCGGTCGAAGGCATTTGCTGCCTGCCGGATGCTCAAGTTTGTGCTCAAGCTCCCGCCAAAGGACTGTGATAGTCTATTCCTCACAACTCACGTGGGTACGGCCTTAGTTGCTGGTGCCGCGTATGCTCTGTTTATCTCAGCCACTTCTATGCCACTTGGTAACGAACCGCCCCAACTGCTCAAACAGCGTCTATTGATTAAGGGGCGCAAATTTAACTTTGAAGTTAATAGCCTTCGCCTGCCCAACAAAGCCGAAGGGGAATGGGAATGCATTCGGCATCCGGGGGGAGCGCTAGCGATTCCGGTGACGGCAGATGGCAAGTTAGTCTTGGTGCGGCAGTATCGCTTTGCGGTGCAGGGTCGCTTGCTCGAATTTCCCGCT
>CAZFWL010000246.1:0-5240 GCA_964522775.1 uncultured Halomicronema sp. | reverse complement strand
ATCTGTTGATCCTGCCGAGGCGCTATTGCTGCTGCCCGATGCCGACAATACCAATCAGTTTTGGCCATGGGGACATCGTGACAACACGACGCCACTCAGCAAATCGCAGGTACAAGTGCTGGAACGCAGCATTAACCTGACGGTCAACCCGTTGACTAATCCTGAAGGGGGTGTGCGAGGTGGCCTGCTGGTGCTCGAAGACATCAGCCAAGAAAAGCGGATGAAGACGACCCTTTACCGCTATATGACACCCGGTGTCGCTGAGCGAGTCATGGCCTTGGGCGAAGACATGCTCATGCGGGGCGAGCGGCGCGAAGTGACCGTGCTCTTTTCTGACATTCGCGGCTACACGACTCTGTCCGAAAACCTCGAAGCTGACAAAGTGGTTGAGCTCCTGAACGCCTACTTTGAAACGATGGTGGAAGCTGTTTTCACCTACGAAGGCACCCTGGACAAGTTCATCGGGGATGCCATTATGGCGGTTTACGGTGCACCACTGCCCTTGCAAAATCACGCTTGGGCAGCAGTCCAGTCGGCGTTGGATATGCGCCATCGCCTCGCTATCTTCAATGCTGAGCGGGTGCAACAAAACCAACCAGAAGTGCGCATTGGTATCGGCATTAGCTCCGGTGAAGTGGTCTCGGGCAACATTGGCTCTCAGCGCAAGATGGAATACACCGTAATCGGTGACGGCGTGAACCTGAGCTCACGTCTAGAGGGGGTGACCAAGCAATATGGGTGTGACATTGTCCTCAGCGAGCACACCTATGACCTCTGTGAAGACTTGATTTGGGTGAGAGAACTCGATAAAACGCGGGTGAAAGGCAAAAACGAGCCCGTGAGCATTTACGAGTTGATTGATTTCAAAAAGAATCCCCTGGATCAAGCGACTCAAGATTTCTTGGCCCTGTATCAAGAAGGCCGAGCCGCTTACACCGGGATGGAATTTAAAAAAGCGATCGCCTGTTTTGAAAAAGCTGCGCAGCTGCGCCCCAGAGATCGCGCCGTTGATGTGCACATTGATCGCGCTAACGCTTACTTAGTAACGCCACCCCCGGCTGGTTGGGATGGTGTTCACACGATGACCACGAAGTAGGGGGCGTTTTAGTGTGAGGGCATGAGGGTATGGGTGCTTTCTGCTGAGGGATGAGGGGGCATTAGAAGTAATTCTGGCTAAATCAATACAGTTCCTGGCAGTGAACAGTCGTTGCGGCTGTGCCCACTGATTTAATCTCCAATGCTCCTAGGTTTATGGCAGTGGTGATTCCCCAGTTAGTGACCATCTACCCCCACCAATTCTTTACCCATACACTCCGTCGCCCTCATACTCCTTTAACCCAGGGCGATGTCCAGGCACATCATGACGACAAAACCTGCCATCACGCCAAGGGTCCCACTTTGCCCCAGACTTTTTTGCGAAATGTCAGGAATGATCTCATCGACGATGACGAATAGCATTGCCCCAGCTGCTAACGCCATACCCCAGGGCAGTGCCTCCTGAGCAATGCTGACGAGGCCCGCCCCCACCAGGCCCCCGATGGGCTCTACCAATCCTGTGAGCGTGGAAATGCCAAGCGCGTAAAGGGCAGAATATTGCAGGCTTTTCAGCGACCAGGCGACCACCAATCCTTCCGGCATGTTTTGCAACGCAATGCCCAGTGTGAGTGCCAAACCTTGGGACGTTTGGCCGGAGCCAAACCCGACCCCGACAGCCAAGCCTTCGGGAAAGTTGTGGAGCGTGATCGCGGCCACAAACAGCCAAATCCGTTTGAGGTTCGTCGCCTCTGGCCCTTCCTGCCCCTTAAACAGATGCTCGTGGGGAAAGCGATTGTGCACCAGCCAGAGCAAGCTGCTGCCGAGACAAATGCCGATGCCCATGATCAGTGCTGCGATCGCTTCGGAATAGCCCAACGCGACTGCGGCTGCCGTGCCTGGCACAATCAGCGAAAATGAGGTCGCCGCCAGCATGATGCCGCCCCCGATGCCTAACAAGACGCCTTCCACTTTGGCGTCAGGCGTCCACGGCAACAAAACGGGCAAGGCTCCGATGCCGGTGCCGAGACCCGCGACTAGACTCGCGATCGCCCCTAACGCTAACGTGTCCACGTCGGTTGTCTCCTCTTAATCGGGTGTGTCCCCTTCAGACTAGTCGATTGCCGGAACCCTACTAAGCTATGTCGCCACTGACGTTGATATTGAGACGCTCGCGCTGGAAGGTCGTTGTCAACTGTTGTTAGTGGTGATGAATTCCTGTACTCAGGCTGAATCAAGAATGCTATTCTGGCAGGACTCGATCACTAGGGTGCCGCGATCGCACATCCTTCATCTCCTTATTGACTGACCTATGAATCCCGCTCTGACCCGATTTGGCGACCAAATGTCTCACCTGACAGGGGTGAGAGCCATTATGAAAGACATTATTGAAACCTTGAGAGCAGGCCAAGGACAGTCTTTCATTAATTTGAGTGCGGGCAATCCAGTGATCCTCCCCGAGATGGAGCAGCTGTGGCGTGATTGCACGGCTGATCTGTTGAATAGTTCAGAGTATGGCGAGGTCGTCTGTCGCTACGGTTCTAGCCAGGGCTACGAACCCCTGATCGAAGCGGTGCTGGCCGACTTTAACCAGCGCTATGGCCTGAATTTGACCGAGCGGAATATCCTGATCACCCCAGGTAGCCAGTCGCTGTACTTCTTTGCGGCGAATGCATTTGGTGGCTATACCCAGAATGGGCAACTGCGGGAGATTGTGCTGCCGTTGAGTCCCGATTACACCGGCTATGGGGGCGTCTCGCTATACCCCGAAGCGCTACGCGCTTATAAACCGGCATTAGATATTGAGACGGCGGCCCATTCTTTTAAGTATCGTCCTGATTTTAGTCAGCTAGAAATCACTGATCAAACCGGTTTTGTGTTGTTCTCGCGGCCTTGTAACCCGACGGGAAATGTGTTGACGAATGACGAAGTTCACCGCATTGCCGATTTGGCTGCGCCTCACAACGTGCCGGTATTCGTGGATTCTGCCTACGCGCCGCCGTATCCGGCGCTCAACTTTACGGATATGACGCCGATCTTTCGTGACAACATGGTGCATTGCCTCAGTTTGTCTAAGGCGGGCCTGCCGGGTGAGCGCATCGGCGTGGCTCTCGGGGATGAGTCGATTATCCAAGTTTTACAGTCGTTCCAGACCAACCTTTGTATCCACTCTTCGCGATATGGACAAGCGATCGCTGCCCGTGCGATCGCATCCGGTGCCCTGGCGCACTTATCAGAGACCGTGATTCGTCCCTACTATCGGAACAAATTTGCTGTCCTCGCGGATAGTCTGGATCGTTACATGCCTGGAGATGCGCCGTGGTATTTGCACCGGGGCGAAGGGGCGATTTTTGGCTGGTTATGGTTTGACAACTTGCCTGTGAGCGATCGCGAACTGTATCAGCAACTGAAGCAGTACGGCGTGATCGTTGTGCCGGGGGATCCGTTCTTCCCAGGCCTGCGCGAAGATTGGCCTCACACTCGCCAGTGTATTCGCATTAGCCTGACGGCGAGTGATGGCGAAATTGATCAGGCTATTCAGCATTTGGCGACTGTCGTTACGGCGCTATATCGGCAAAGTCCGGTAGCGGCGGCACCCGCGGTGGTCGGTTCCTAAACGAGTTAATGAACGCAGTGTTGTCTGATGACTGGGTTGAAATTGGCCGCATTGTCGCGCCCCAAGGGCTGAATGGCGAAATGCGGGTGTATCCTGACACCGATTTTCCCGAGCGCTTTTTGGAGCCCGGCGATCGCTGGCTACTGAGACCGGGACAGACCGAGCCCGAAACGGTACAGCTGGTCTCCGGTCGTTTTTTAGCGGGCAAAGGGCTCTATGTCATCAAGCTCAAAGGCGTGAACTATCGCGACCAAGTGGAGGCCCTGCGAGAGGCAAGGTTGTTGATTGCGGCGAGCGATCGCTTAGCGCTGGCACCCGGAGAGTTTCATGTCGCTGATCTGGTGGGGCTCACCATCCGATTGCAAGCAACGGGGCAGGAAATCGGCACCGTGGTCGATATCTACGCTGCGGGAAATGATTTGCTCGCGATCGAGCTTTTTTCTAATGCCGCAGCAGTCCCAGACACACAAGCCACCAGCCCATCGAAGAAACGGAAATCTAAACCAGCGCCGCCATTGCTCATTCCCTTTGTGGCGGAAATTGTTCCAGTGGTGGATATCGACGCAGGCTTTATTGTCATTAATCCACCTCAGGGCTTGTTGCCAGAATTTTGAGGACCTGATTTTAACGCCTGTCAAGGTAGGCAACTCCCTTCTTCACCCAAGCCTCACAATTGGGTACTTTAAGACTGTTTGAGGGCGTCCCAGAAAATCAGACGCAATCTCAGCTCACGCAAAGTCATTCAGGATAGTTGTTATGGATTTGGTACTGGCAGCGATAGTCTTTGGAGCAATACTGGTCCTTTTCACCAAAGAAGTGTTTGGCATTTAATCAATATCTGACTGACGCGTTCCAAAAAAGTCAATCCGATATTCAGTAATCTTGGTGCCCGTTTGCGCTTCTACTTGACGAATCAGCTCTGGCGGCAGCTCTACGCGGACATCAATAATTTGTTCAGTATCCAGGCAGTTAACGTGGCTGTGGGCGTCATTGATGTGTCCATATAGTCTGCCATCTGAGCGCTCGACGCATTCGATAATGTTTTGCTCAGACAGGGCTTCTAGATTTTGGTACACAGAGGTGTGGCCAATCTCGCATCCTTGGCGATTCAAGCGATCGTAAATCTCGCGGGCCGACAGATGTTCTTTGGCTTCCCACAGTAGTTCTAAGATGTAGCGGCGTTGTCGGCTGAGGCGCATCTTCAAAACCTGACAGCGCTCAAAAGCATCTTCTAAGGAACGAATTGGTTTGGCTGCCGTTGGGCTTTCCATCTCAAATATGCTCCACAGACTCAACTACCGGATAGATGATGCCACGAGTTCACCTAAACCGCACTCAATTGCTGCAATGAAAAGCAAAGCGTTGAGGTTGATAGGCATCCTGTTGACTGGTTGAGATACAGATAAAGGTGCTGAGCAGCAGTAATCCGTACTCAGTACCACTTTAGCTTGTGCCGACTCAAAGTTGCCAAGCCAGGGTGACTCATGCAGAGCATGAGTCACCCTGGCTCCAACCGAACTGAACCAGTCTATGTGGCAAAAAAGCGGCTGGCGGTCTCTTGGATGCGCCAGTCGCTTTTTGCAATGTGGAT
>CAZFWL010000245.1:0-5244 GCA_964522775.1 uncultured Halomicronema sp. | reverse complement strand
TCCGTCGCCATGCTGAGCGGTTCTCAGAGCAACAATTTCAACAGCAGTTTCGCGAGTTTGTCGCTGACCAATGGGCGATGTTTCAGCAGTCTGGCCCGGTCCCGTTTTCTGACTGAAATTCGGTAGAAGGGCCTGATAGGATGCGTTAGCAACAGACCAAGGAAGGGCCTCGGCAATTATGGGACGAGTACTGATTTTGGGCGGTACGGGGCGCATTGGTAGCAGCATCGCTCAAGATTTGCTGACCCATACCGATGTAGCGGTGGTGCTTACGGGGCGTCATCCCCAGCGGGGACATCGAGCAACGCAAGTTTTGGGAGAGCGATCGCAATTTTTGCCCTTAGATTTGGCTGAGCAAAACAAGCTACGTGCGGCGATCGCGGCGGCGGATGTCGTGATTCACGCAGCAGGGCCATTTCATCAGCGTGACCCGGAGGTGTTGCAAATTTGCATTGAGCAAGGGACACACTACCTGGATGTGAGCGATTATCGGGGCTTTACCCAGCAGACATTACAGCTCACAGAGGCCGCAAAGGCAGCGGGAATAACGGCGATCGTCAATACAGGCGTTTTTCCCGGCGTCTCAAACAGTATGGTGCGGCAGGGCGTGGAGGCGCTGGGGCAAGCCGACTCAGTGCAGCTGAGTTACGTCGTGGCGGGGTCTGGTGGTGCGGGCGTCACGGTCATGCGCACAACTTTTCTAGGGCTGCAACATCCCTTCAAGGCCTGGTTAGACGGCCAGTGGCAGTCAGTCAAACCCTACACCGCTCGCGAAAAGTTGACTTTCCCCGCTCCGTACAGCGACGCCCATGTGTATTGGTACGACATGCCCGAAGCCATGACCCTGGTCGATTCTTACCCGCTGCAAACCGTCAAAACCAAGTTCGGCGTCGTACCGGATTTTTATAACCATGCCACTTGGCTCACCGCCCATGGTTTACCGAACAGAGTGCTACAACATCCCAGCACCGTCGAGTTTTTGGCTCAGGTGAGCTATTGGATGACCGGAGTGAGCGATCGATTCACCGGGACGGGGGTGGCGATCCGCTGTGACGTTCACGGTCAAAAGGCGGGAGAATCGATCCACTATTGCAGCTCATTTGTTCACGACAGTGCCGCGATCGCGGCGGGCATTGGTGCCGGATACATTGCTGAACTACTGCTGTCTGGACAGATTAATCAACCGGGTGTTTATCCCGTCGAGCAGATCGTCACGACCCCACAATTCCTTAAGGCTGTGTCCAACCGCCAGTTATCGCTGCAAACCTCACCGCTGGAGAGCTGCTAGGTCAACGTGAGCTTGGAAAACAGTACGTTTCTAGTTTGAGGGGGACCGTCGTTGGCATACCCTTTAGTCTGGTCCCATACGCTGATTGAGGCGATCGCTCAAAGAACTCCGCGATGCCAAACGCGCTTTCCCAGAAGCGGCCCAAGCTTGCAAGGCCTCAACCTGTTCCTGAGCTGTACGAGCCAAGGGGACGATTTGACTCGCTGCTTCTAAGATATCTTCGGTGGTAAAGTCGCGATCTTGACTGAAGCCGATATGCATGGCCTCCACAATCGCCTGCTCGATTTCTGCCCCGGAGAAGTTAGGGGTTTCATAAGCTAAGCGTTCCAAGTCATAGCTTTGAAGATTGTGGGCACGGAGATGACTCAGATGCACTTCGTAAATTGCTTTGCGTTCTTCTTGAGTGGGCAACCCCACAAAGAAAATTTCGTCGAAGCGACCTCGACGCAGTAACTCTGGCGGCAGTGACTGGATATTGTTCGCGGTCGCGACGACAAACACTGGTGACGTTTTCTCCGCCATCCAAGTAATGAACGTACCGAAGACGCGGCTACTGGTTCCCGAATCGCCGCGGCCATCAACCCCCGCAAATGCCTTATCAATTTCATCAATCCATAGAATGCAGGGAGCCAGCGCCTCGGATAGTTGAATCATTTGGCGGGTGCGGGACTCTGACTCTCCAATGAGTCCGGCAAATAAGCGACCCACATCAAGCCGTAGCAGAGGCAAATGCCAGTGATGAGCGATCGCTTTGGCGGTTAGTGATTTGCCGGTCCCCTGAATGCCCACTAGCAGCAGACCCCGAGGATAGGGCAACCCATACTGCCGCGCTTTTTCGGAAAAGGAGTTGCCGCGCCGGAGCAACCAATCCTTTAAATTATCCAATCCCCCGATTTCAGAAATTTGTTCCTTGGCGGGATAAAAGTCGAGAATTTGCGTTTGCCGGATGGTTTGGCGCTTTTCCTCTAGCACCAGTTCGATGTCGTCAGACCGAAAGGTGCCGTGGGCCGCAATGCCCCGTGCTAGCACTCGCCGAATGCGCTCAATCGATAGTCCCTGACAAGACTGCACCAGCGCATCAAGTTCGGCTGGAGAAAGTTGCACATTAAGACTGCCTAATAGTCGGCCTACTTCGGCATTAATGTCCTCGACACTTGGCAGCGCAAACTCCAAGACGGTTATGGTTTCGGTAAGATCATCGGGAATCTGGACTTGCGGCGCTAGCAGCAAGATATTTTTTGCTTGGGACTTGAAACGTCGTGCCAGATTGCGCAACTTTCGCGAGATGGCGACATCATCCAAGAACCGGTGGTAGTCTCGCAACACAAAGAGGGCGGCAACAGATTCCGGCAGCTTTTCAATATGCTCTAATGCTTGTAAAGGATTGCGACGAGCGACTCCAGCATCGTTAGGGTTGCCCTGGTAGCCATCGACAAAATCCCAAACATAAATGTTGCGGTTATTGAGCTGCTGAGTACAAGCTGCGATCGCCTGCTCAACCCGCTCTTCTTCTAAGGTCGCGACGTAGATTACGGGATATCTTGCTCTCAGCAATAACAGGAGTTCATCTTGGAAACTCATCGCTAATCAGTAGCCTCCCACTGCACCCGGCTGTTTAGCTTTGCTCTGCCTGCCATGTTAGTTGGCCTGATATTCGTCGCCTGCTAGTTGCTGCTTGAGCACCTCTAGCGCCGACCAACGCCCGTCAACTACCGATGGATTGGCCTCTGATACTTCTACCTGGAGCCCTTGACAACTCTGATCGCAAATTTGCCGTTGCGGTAGCTGTAGACAAATCTGCTCGTAAATCCAGGTTTCTGGGTCAAAGTAGCCGCGAGGGGAAAGACTCTCCACCAGATCTTCGACATTCACTTCTTGCTCTAGCGGGAGATCCTGGCTTGCTCCAGCGGCTTCGTCCAGCCAAATGATTTCTTGCGCCTCCAGCGTCACACGATGGTTGTATTGCTGCAAACAGCGATCGCAGGTCAGAGTCACAATCGTTGATGCACTGCCCTGAACCTCGATGAACGTGGTGCCGTGCCTTACAGAAACCTCGGCCCGTACCGGTGTCAGCGTGGCCAGATTATCAAAGGTTGTTTCAAATTGGAGAGAGCGGGTTCGGTTCGCGGCATTAAGTAGGTGCGGAATATAAATAGCCTGCATTGCTTAATCCCCGAACTCAACTAAAATCTGGCCAAGAAGTTACTTAGGAAGATTCTTCAGCAGTTGCTTTTCGAACAACCAGCCGACGATCAGGCTCACGACCTCTACTAAAGGTTTCTAGCCCTTCATAAGTCCCTAAGAAATGGTGTAATTGACGCCGCTCAGCCGACGACAAAGCCTTGATTTCAAATTCTTCGCCTGTTGATTGGGCTGTCTCAGCCGCTTCCGTTGCGAGCGCAATTAACTCAGCCTTACGCTTAGCGCGGTGCCCAGCTAATTCAATCGTGTAAGGCTGCTGTTCTTCTGGCGATCGCCCCAAGTTTAAAGTTGTGTTCGCCAGATACTGGATAGCGTCTAGAGAATGCCCCTTTTCGCCAATCAAAGTGGTGATTTGCTCATCAGATAGCCCATCGGCTTGGATAGTCAGCCAACAGCTAGCCCCAAACTCATCTTCTGCCGAATTTGCCTCAACTTTGGCGTCTAATCCTTGGTGGCTGAGCAAAGACTCTAACCACTCAATCCCTAATTTCTCTGAGCTTTCCATAACTGCTTACGATGCCTTCTTCTTCTTTTTGGAACGACTAGGCTCAAATGGCAAAGTTTGCCGACCCTCATCACCAGACTCACTAGCAGCTTGTGAATCCACAATTTTTTGTAGATTTTCTGGCAATGGCTCCTTAGACAGAATAAAGCTCTGCAAGGTCTGGAAGATGTTGGCAATCACCATATACATCAGCACTCCGGCTGGCAATGGGAAGAACAAGAACATGCCCGAGAAGATAATCGGTGTGAACTTATTGATCGCAGCTTGTTGGGGGTTATCACTATTACCTCCCCCCTGGCCAGATAGCAACTGGTTGACATACAGGCTGACGCCGAATGTCAGCACCATCAATAAGATGTCCCAGTGAATGGCCCCATCGTCGCCCCGAACGCCGACGCGCCCTAAAGCTTCGATAAACAAAAAGCCCTTATTTGCAGCTAAACCAGGAACCTTAACTTGAAGCGTGACATCGCCGGGAGCGATCGCCTCAATATTGCCGTTCTCATCAATGTTGACAAGCTCCTGCCCCTTCGTAACCTCAACGTAAGGTTCAGTTGCTGCCAAGTTGTCATATTCATCCGCTAACTGACTGAGCGACTCACCTTGGTCATCTTGGATCTGAAAGTCAGTTTTCTCGCCAACGACTAGGCGATTACCACCAGGAATAACCACCGACATGGGAAAGTGAACCCCATCAGTGACATAGATGCTTTTGGGAGAGGTCGAAAATGCTTGAGGCTGAATCTGCTCAACTTTCTCTTGAGGGAAGATTTGCAGGTTGACCGGATAGGAAATATCTGCAAAGGGCGATCCCCGCAGGGTGGCAAACAGGGCAAAGAGAATTGGCATCTGTAACAGGACTGGGAAACAGCCTGCTAAGGGATTGCCAAACTCCTTGTAGACCTGGCTCATTTCCTCTTGCAGCTTAGGTGGGTCGTCTTTATAACGCTCTTGGATTTCTTTAACCCGCTTCTGCATCGCTGGCTGGGCCACCTTCATTCGCCGCATATTGCGAATTGACCCGGCATTGAGCGGATAGAGCGCAAATCGAATGACCAACGTTAGAGCTACAATCGCCAGCCCGTAACTCGGCACAACCCCGTAAAAAAAGTCCAGGATTGGCAACATGATGTTGTTGGACAGAAAACCGATTCCAAAATCCATTCGTGCTCTACCTCTATAGGCCTGCTCAACGACTAAAACTTCCTAGTTTCATGAGCCGTTACTAGCGTAACGCTCTATCAGCCCA
>CAZFWL010000244.1:0-5258 GCA_964522775.1 uncultured Halomicronema sp. | reverse complement strand
CCCATTCCCGCTGGCTTGAGCAAGATCGCCAGAGCCCGCAAGCGGTTGCGCTCTTGGTCATTCTGAATGCGGCGCGATAGATTGACCCCTTTGCCGTATGGCATCAGCACCAGATAACGGCCCGGCAATGTGACGTTTCCAGTTAACCGAGGCCCCTTGTTACCGGTGGGCTCCTTCATGATTTGCACCAGCACTTTTTGCTGGGGAGCCAGCAGCTCGGTAATTGAGCCAGCAGCCCGCTTGAGCCGCAAAGGCCCTAAATCCGTCACGTGCATAAACCCGTTGCGTTCGCTATCGCCGATATTGACAAAAGCAGCGTCAATCCCCGGCAAGACATTTTCGACGGTGCCTACATAGATATCGCCAACCTGATGGGTGCCTGTGGCGACAATCAGTTCCTGTATTTGGTCTCCTTGAAAAACAGCAGCAATGCGATGCTGTTCAGCAATAACAATCTGCTTAGGCATTCAATATCCTCAAATCTTTTAATGATTCGACTCCGCCTGATAACGCTGCGGCAGCGAACCGTAATAACACAAACAATGCTGTCTTTCAGAAGCGGACACCACTGCCATTGACCAGTAACGACGCAGGCAGGTGGAAAGCGAGCGCAAATAACTCATTCACCTTCGAAGAGCCTAAACGACTCCAAAAAGCCGCAGACACCACTATTCCAGGGTTACCAAAATCTTTGTCGAATCTTAAAAATTCTGACAGAAGCCTTTGGTAATCGTCTGAGGATGGCTTTCTTGCTTGTCAATGCTCAAGCCTAACCACAGATCTGCTTCTGTTGGGTGCATTATAGCGTCCAGTGGCTAGAACAATCACTCTAAATACAAAAACCTCCGCTTAGCCCTGCCTAAACAGTCACCAAGCGAAGGTTAATTTTCATGAAGCTCCAACCGTTATCAATAAGCTTATGAAGCCGTTAAAGCCGGAACAGGAGTATTGTCTTTTGCGGTTTCCACCCAGTTCAGAAGTAGAACAATGACGGGATAGCGTTTGGGCAGTTCCTTGCGAATCAGACGTCGTAGTTCCGATTCAATAGCTGGTTGAATGCCGTCGCGCTCAATGCCATTTTTAGTCGAGCGTTCTCGCAAAATGCGCCCAATCAGATCGGACACTTTATTTTGAAAGCGCTCCAGATCCAGGGTCTGTGAAATACCGCGGATATCAACCGTAGGAGGCGTCACCAATTTGCCCCGTTTGCTAACGATCGCCGCCACAGTAATGATGCCATCTTCGGCCAGTTGCTGGCGATCTCGCAGCGTCTCACGGTCTACCACACCCTGACGGGAAGAGTCCACCAGCTCAATACCGGAAGCGACTTTGCCGCCAATACCAATGCTATTTTGGGTCAGCTCAACCACATCGCCGTTGTTGATGATCACCATATTCTCAGCAGGTACACCCATACTTTGAGCTGTCTGAGAATGCTTCACCAGCATACGATGCTCGCCATGCACCGGCAAGAAGAACTTCGGGCGGGTCAATGCAAGCATGAGCTTTTGGTCTTCTTGGGCGCCGTGCCCTGAGACGTGAATCCCTTGATGTTTGCCATAGACGACTTTGGCCCCTTTCATCATCAGCTTGTCAATATTGTTGACCACCGAAATCGTGTTGCCAGGAATCGGGTTAGCTGAGAAGACAACCGTATCGCCTTCACGTACTTTGATGTCTCGGTGGTCGCCGTATCATTAAAAAATCAACGCTGCCATGGGTTCACCCTGGGACCCCGTCATGAGGATCATGACGTCACGATCAGAATACTGACTCAAGTTCCGCAGCGGTTGAAAGCGATCTTCTTCACATTTGATATAGCCTAACTCTCGGGCATGGGCAATCACGTTGAGCATGGAACGCCCCACGACAAAAACCATGCGATGGTGCTTTTTCGCCAGCTCCAGAATCATGTTGACCCGATGCACCGACGAGGAAAACGTCGTGACCAGCAGACGTCCGTCGGCCTGGGAAAAGACTCGATCCAAGTTGGGAAACACTGATCGCTCTGAAGGAGTATGACCAGGGACTTCCGAATTAGTGGAGTCGCTGATCAGACAGAGGACGCCTTTCTCGCCGTACTCGGCCAACTTTTGCACGTCAAAATACTCGCCATCGACGGGCGTATGATCGAACTTAAAGTCGCCCGTGTGAATGACCACACCAAGCGGTGTGTGAATCGCCACGCTACAGCTATCGGCAATGGAGTGGGTGTTGCGGATATATTCCACTACGAACGATTTACCGAGGCGCACCATATCGCGGGGACGGACGGGTCTCAGTTCCGTGCGATCGCTGACCCCAGCCTCTTCGAGTTTGCCTTCTAGCAGTGCCATCGCTAAGCGCGGCCCGTAAATGACGGGAATATCAAATTGCTTGAGGTGATAAGCAATACCGCCAATATGATCTTCGTGACCGTGAGTAACGATCATGCCCTTAATTTTGTGGCGATTTTCTCGCAGGTAAGTGACATCCGGCAACACAATATTGACGCCGTGCATACCATCCGTCGGAAAAGCAAGTCCCGCATCGAGCAAAATGATTTCGTCATTGATTTCGAACACACAAGTGTTCTTGCCAATTTCGTGCAGCCCACCTAAGGGAATAACCTTGAGCTTTGCATCAGAATTCGGATTAGTCATACAGTTTGTAGTTTATAAAGAAAGCCAAAAATGGCTGAACAACAGAAAAAGCAGTTGGGTGTCAAATCAGTCTGTAGCGTTGAGCGACTGAGGGCGTGATATCAGCAAAGGCTCACTTAGCAGGAGACAAAACGTTCTCGCCTCAATATTAATGTGATCAAATGCGCTGCAAGGAAAGCAATTAGCTGAACCAAAAGCAGTACTAAATCAGCTCTTCATGCAGGCTGATGAGAAGTCGGAGGAGCATATTACAGTCACAAAGCACTGAAACCGAGTGTCATTTTGGGTTAATAGAGGCCATACATACCAAGTGAATCAATGTGCATAGAAAACTCAAGAAACTATTCAGTTTTACCAAGCCTAAAAACCGTAATGAGCAGATAGCTAAGCATTAGGTCAGGGAGTGCAAAGCAGCCTGCAATTCTTGCTTAACGGAATCACTAGCAGGCATTAGGGGAGAGCGCAAAGAACCAACCTGCCATCCTTGGAGTGCCAATGCGGCTTTTACCGGAATTGGATTGGTTTCCAAGAAGAGGGCCTTAAATAAAGGAAAGAGCTTTAAGTGAATTGCTGTTGCCACTTCGACTTTACCAGCTTCAAAGGCTTGAACCATTTGTTGTAGCTGGTTACCGACGAGGTGACTCGCTACGCTCACGACACCACACCCGCCTACTGCCAAGAGCGGCAACGTTAGTGAGTCGTCGCCAGAGTATATCCCAAATCCAGTCGGCGTTAATGCTCGCAAGTGACTTGCAAAATCAAGGTTCCCACTCGCTTCTTTGATCGCAACAATGTTCTCAACTTCTGACAGTTGCACCAAGGTTTCAATTGACAGGCTCTGCCCTGTCCTACCAGGAATATTGTAAAGCATGACTGGGAAATCGTCGCAGGCAGTAGCAATCGCTCGAAAATGCTGCAACAAACCGGCTTGTGTGGGCTTGTTGTAATAGGGGACCACTTGAAGGGTGCCATCGAGATCCAGCGCAGCAGCTTTTTGAGTTGCCTCAATCGCTTCCTGGGTCGAGTTCGAGCCCGTGCCCGCAATTACCTTAGCGCGATCTCCCACAGCCGCCTTGACACATTTGAACAGCTGAAACTCTTCATCCCAAGACAACGTAGGAGACTCGCCCGTGGTACCACAAACAACCAGGCCATCACTGCCGTTATCGACCAAATGCGCGGCCAACTTTTCTGCCACTGAGTAATCGACAGAACCATTAACCCCAAAGGGCGTCACCATTGCCGTCAGTACTCGTCCAAAATATCCCACGCGATCAATGTCCTTGTGTCAACCAGACCAATCGATCTTTCCTGGCAACCGATTCCCTGATGTGGTGTAGTGTCAGCAATTAAGATAGCAACCTTGCGCCTGCAAGACCATAGGGGGTGCCCTAGATCAATGGTCATTAGAGGCAATCTGACATACGCCAAGCCTCTCACCCTAGGCCAAAGTAGCCAGAGGTTTCACCCACTGCTTTCGCACAAGCAGTTCGGCAATCTGAACAGCATTGAGCGCCGCACCTTTACGAATTTGGTCTCCACAGAGCCAAAGTTCTAAAGCATTAGGGTGCGACAAATCTGACCGAATGCGCCCGACCAGCACATCGTCTTCACCACTCGCATCTCGGGGCATTGGGAAATAGTTGGCTTCCCAGTCCTCTAACAACTTAACTCCCGGCGCTCCGGCCAATGCCGCCCGAGCCTGCTCTGGTGAAAATCGATTAGCAAACTCCAAGTTAATGGCTTCGGAGTGAGCGCGCAGTACGGGCACACGGATGCAAGTGGCTGTAACTCGCAAGTCCGCTTCTCCAAAAATCTTGCGCGTTTCATTCACCATTTTCATTTCTTCTTGACAATAGCCATTGTCGTTCAGGGGTGAATTATGGGGAAACAGGTTGAACGCTAGCGGATACGGAAAGGCTTCCGTTTTCGGCTCAGTGCCATCCAAAATTGCTTGGGCTTGTTGCTTCATTTCTTCCATCGCCTGCGCACCGGCCCCACTAGCGGATTGGTAAGTGGCTACAACAATGCGTTGAATGGGCTGAATTTGTTGCAGGGGCCAGAGTGCCACTGTCATCAAAATCGTGGTGCAGTTCGGATTGGCAATGATGCCTTGGTGCTTGGCGGCCGCTTGAGGATTCACTTCGGGGACGACAAGGGGGGTTTGTGCATCCATACGGAAAGCACTGGAGTTATCAATCACCACAGCCCCTGCGGCCGTGGCTTTCGTGGCCCATTCACGAGAAACGCTCGCCCCTGCCGAGGCCAAAACAATATCAATATCGTCGAAAGCGCGATCGCTGAGGGGTTGCACGGTGATCGATTGCCCTTTGAACGGCAACGTTTTACCTGCGGAGCGGGGAGAAGCAAGCAGTCGGAGTTCCGTCAGCGGAAACTGACGCTCTTCCAACAACGTCATGAGCTCAGTCCCAACGGCTCCAGTAGCGCCCAAAATTGCTACCCGATATTCTTCAGCCACGTTCCTTACCCTCCGTCGTGCATAAACTTTTCTTTACCAGTGGCTCACGCTTATGCCGAATTCAGCTTTGTTGGCAAGTAAGCGCCAGTCAACGCATTCACCTGACACCATGTTCTCATCAGGGCGGCGATCGCAAT
>CAZFWL010000243.1:0-5270 GCA_964522775.1 uncultured Halomicronema sp. | reverse complement strand
CTGCAGGTTCCGATTTTTGTCAAACAGCTGCACCAGGCGCAGGCGATGGTTGTCTGCAATGCGGCCCAGCTCCGCGCCAAATTCAGAAAACGGTCCCCACTGCATCGAGCCTTGGGAAAATGCGCCGTTGCTTAAAAACAGGACGCTCTTCGCCAGGGTGCGATATTGCAACACCGTTTCCTGGGGCGGCTCGCCAGTTGGCTGTTTGGTGATGGTTTGCCGCATCAGGTTGCCATCATCTAGCGGTTGCAGTTCGACCACGGTGGGTGTGTCCGCCACCACCTCACCTGTTGGTGTCACCTGGGTAAACGAGCCCACCCAGCGGCCCGTATTTTTGAGCAGTCGTTCCCATTGCGATGCCACAGCGCTGAACCCCAAAGCCTGGTGGATTCAGGGTCTCATGTTTTTAGGTGACATCGACTGGTCCTTAAAGTTAGTTGATAGCGGTGATCGTCGCTCCAGCCTGATCGATCGCTAGCGGTTTGGCATCCACAATGTCAATGCCCACTTGTTGCCAGGCTGCGGCCATGGCCTGGGCGATCGCGGTCGCCTTTGCCGCACTACCCAACGCCAACAGGGTCGGTCCCGCGCCGCTAATGGTGACCCCATAAGCACCGGCATCGTGAGCCGCTTGAGTCACTGCGTCATAGCCGGGAATCAAGGATTTGCGATAGGGCTCATGGATGCGATCGCCAATTGCCGTCCGTAGCCAATCGCCATTGCCCGCCGCCAGCGCTTGGATGAGTAAGCCCAAATGCCCCATGGTATAGACTGCGTCTGCCCGCGAATATTCCGTCGGCAGTACGGCTCGCGCTTGAGCGGTGGAAATTTCAAACGCAGGCACCACCAAAATGGGCAAGATATCCGGATGCCAAGCCACTTCGCACAGCGTCGCGACGCCGATGTCGTTCATTGTGGCCAGGCGACAGCCCCCCAGCAGTGCTGGCACGACGTTATCAGGGTGGCCTTCGATTTTAGTCGCGAGGTCAGCCAGCGCATGGGCATCTAAGGGGGATCCGGCCATAGAATTTGCCCCCAACAGGCCCCCCACAATGGCGGTCGAAGAGCTACCCATGCCTCGCGCCAGTGGTACATCCAACTCAATCTGCAAGCTCAATGCCGGAACCGGCTGCCCAATTTTTTGAAAGAAGGTTTGAAATGCGACGTAGGCCAGGTTCGAAGACGCTGTGGTCACGAGCTCGCTATCTTGCCCCTGTACCGTAATCTGCAATGCTTCCTCACCCAAGGGCGGTGCAAAGGTGAATTGGTTATAGCGAGTGAGTGCCGCCCCCAAACAGTCAAATCCCGGCCCAATGTTAGCGGTTGTCGCCGGTACTGACACCCGAAACGCCTCACTCATGCCTATCCTCCTCCCGTTCTGCCCTGCCATCCGCCCACGCTAGCGCCCCGCATATTACCATTCATCCTGGGCTTCCCGGCGGGTTCTTGAATAATCATGTGCCAATTTCGCTAGACTAGTCCCGACCTGCAACCGATGGAGAGCGACCATGTTCAGACTTCTCGTGGCTGTTGGCTTCTCCCTGGGGGGACTCAGTGTGATTGCCAGTGGTGCGATCGCTAATGACCGACCTCCTACTCGCCGCATGGCCGAACTACCTCTCCCCAGCTTGTCTACTCCATTGTCGTCACAGGCCGAGGACAGCGGACAGCGCTTGACTCAAATCTTCCCTCCGGAAAATTTCTCGGATGTTTCTCCGAACCATTGGGCCTACACGGCGGTCAACAACCTCGCTGAAGAGTATGGCTGCTTGGCTGGCTATCCGGATGGCACCTTTCGCGGCGACGAATTCGTTACTCGCGACGAGTTTGCGGTAGCCCTCGAAGCGTGTCTAGATGTGCTCGTACAAGTCATTGACCCACAGCAACAGATCGATACCGAGCAGTTGCTGAATAACCTTGAAGTGCTGCATCGCGAACTCGGCACTCTGGCCGATGACGTGGATGAATTGGAATCACCCCTCGAAGTCGAGTAGTCTTATCAAGTTTGCTCATCAAGGCTAATTGAGACGGCGATCGTGGCTGGCATAGTAAGTGATGCTGCCAATCACGCACAAAAAGCTCAGCCCCAGCAGCCCCGCCAAGGGATTGCCGCCGATGCCGGTGATCCATTCCGGTACCTGACCCGTCGCCATCATCAGGTCATTGACGTCGACTTGATAATACGCAAACACTAGACCCCCATGCAGTCCAGCGGCGGGCCCCAAAACGGTGGTGCGGTGCTGCTGCCAACGCCCCGCGACAGGAATGCGTCGCGCCCAAACGAGCGCGACTCCCAACAGAACCAATCCCACAAATTGGGGCCAAGTCGCCAAAATGGCTGACCAAGGTCGCAAAAAGTGAGCGATCGCAAAGATTAAGGCATTTAGCCCCAAGGCGGCGACAGGGGTGAAATCCTGTTCCAGTTCGTATAGTAGCCAGCCGCGAAACAGTAGCTCCTCTGCGAGCCCGACCCCGAAGCCCACCAGCAATCCTTCCAGCAAAAAGCGACCTGCAGCTGGTCCGAATCCCTGCCAGGTACTCCACCCCAACGCTAATTGAAGCCCGTACAGCAACATAATGCCGACGATGCCTGCAATGAATGCAATCGCCCATCCGCGCCACCAGCGATCGCGCTGGCTAAATCCCAGTTGTCGCCACGGATAGCGACAGTGATGGACACCCCGCATCCATGATGGCAGGCCCAACACAAATACGACGAAGAGACTGACCGGGGCCCAAATTACCGACTGACCTTGGGTTGCCGTATATTCCCAGTAGTAAAGAGGGAGCGCGATCGGCACTGCCAGCAACACCACCCCGGCAAGGCCAACAGCGACTCTAACCAGAGCTGGACATCGTCGGATAAATAGCCAAAAACGTTTCAAGACGACAAGCTACTCTTCTGGCTCCATGGAGCTGGTGAGTCCTTTCCCTTTCAAGCCTTCACAGTAAAACTCAGCATGCTCTTGGGCACAGATAATCACAACCCCCACTTCGGATACGTGGGCCTGCATCATGACGTTTACCGCTTGTGGCATTGACAAGCTCGGCACCACCTTCATCAATGACTCCACCACATACTCCATCGAGTTGAAGTCATCGTTGTGTAGCAATACCCGATATCGGGGAGCCGGTTTCCGAACTGTGGATGTAGAGCGACTTTTAATCGTATCGACAGCCACCATAAGCGCCTCAATAAAGCTAATTAATTGATCAATTTAGAGCTTCTCGCACCAGCAAATTGTACTGAATTTGCCCATGCCCCAAAAGCCATCGGCGGCTCAGAATATGACCGACCGAAAATTTGTCGACAACAGCCCCATGAATACTAAGAGCGATCCAGGCCAGCTGTAAGCGTCTAGGCTCACTCCTTGGACTGTTCAATTTTAGTTGAGATTTTTGGGCGTGACAAAGAAAAATTAGGCGTGACTCGAAAATGCGCTCAATACAAATGGCAATAATCTGGCTGGGGGCCGATTCGAGTCTTCGCTCTAGCTAAACTAGGCTATGTGATCCCTGCTTCTTTATTGGCGACCACAATCATGAGCATCGCGGCTTATCAAATTGTTTATATAGACTGCGGGAAGTCTCGACTCTATGGCGAGCTAGTACAGCACATGGCAGAGCGACAGACCTGCTGGTTAAGACCCATTTCCTTACGTCAGCCTTCGTCAGTAACTGATGCCATGGAGTTTTTAGACGTTTCCAATGGCCCTGATATTATCTGCGCTGATCATGTCATCCAACCGGTACTGGATACTGACTGGTTAACGGTACTCGCCACGCTTTCTACTACTAAAGCCGATTGTGATTACCCCAGCGCTAATCAACATCTACGTCAGTTTGTGACATGTCTTCTGGATTTATGACCGCAAGGCAGTTGCAGAGCAGTTGCAGCCGATAGCGCTTGAACCTTGGTGAATCAGAGACTCGCACTCATGTGCCTGACGATATTGCGCCTTACAGCCCTGATTCGCGGTCATGCTGCTCAAATTCATATACGAAAAGGGTGACGACTCATGAGCGTCACCCTTACTTGGAGCCCTGAACCTGGTCAGAGTAGACCTCAGGCGAGATCGCTAAGCTGCCCTAGTAGGCACCCTTGCGATACAGCACTACCAAAACGGTTTCTAGCAGAAGTCTGAGATCGTACAAGAAGGACCACTGCTCCTGATAGCTCAGGTCCATATTGACGATGTCTTCAAAATCGCTAACCGAAGAGCGTCCGCGCACTTGCCACTCTCCTGTGATGCCCGGCTTCACGTTCAAGCGCTGCCAATGATGTGGCTCGTATTGCATCACTTCATCCACTGTCGGTGGGCGGGTCCCCACCAGACTCATATCGCCCATCAAGACATTGAGAAACTGGGGGAATTCGTCCAGGCTGGTTTTGCGGAGTAGAATTCCGACCCGAGTGATACGCGGGTCGTTCTTATTTTTAAAGACCAATCCCTGAGCTTCATTCTTGACTAGGTGCTTCAGCTTGTCGGCGTCGGCCACCATGGAACGAAATTTCCAAATACGAAACGTTCTGCCCCGATGCCCGCACCGCACTTGACTGTAGAGAATGGGGCCAGGATTGTCAATCTGAATCGCGATCGCAATAGGAACAAAAATAATGGCGGTAAATGCCAAGCCCACCAGTGCTCCTAGGATATCGAGACCACGCTTTAAGAGACTCTTGACCGAAGGATGCTCAAGGCTCACGCCGGTAGGAAGATAAAAATCTGTATGCCTAGTATCTTGAAATGCTGCTGTGGGAACTGCAAGATTGATGGGAGCAGCGCCATTCTGTAAATTAACCACCGTGAAATAGACTCCTCTGATTGCTCCTCAAGCAATTACAGAATATTCTCCACACCTATCTCCGTATATGCCCTGATGACAAGGTTCATCAAAACTTTATCCTTCAGGGGCTTCTGATAAAGCTGCCTTCGTCAATTACGGAAATTTATCGAATATTTGTGTGACTAACGCGACATTCTGTAATAGTCTCACTCAAATAAAAACTGTTGATGGAGATCGAGGCTCTGGTCTCTATGATTCCCTGTGGATAAGCACTTTGGTTTGAGCTGGATAGCTATACTAAGCCTTCTGGTAATGTGCCGCACGTCACCGTACCAAGTATTCTTTGTTAGCCACATCTTGCGTCGCAGGTGTCAACTCACCGTCGACAGTGATTGGGGGGATGCAGCATTTATCCCCGTAGAAATGCTGAAACGATTGAGTGACCTTGAACAAGTCCCTTCATGAACCAACAGAGTGCTTTT
>CAZFWL010000242.1:0-5274 GCA_964522775.1 uncultured Halomicronema sp. | reverse complement strand
TGGAGTGAAGTCAGGATCTACGAATAGGCGAGTCGGAGGATTTCGGTCGCCGACTTGAGGGCGTAGCCATACTCGCAGTTCCGAATTTTCCCACGCGCGGGTCATGCCGTCAGGACATCCAGCATCGGTGCGCACAGTAGTCGCATCCGTAGTCGTATTCCAGCAAAACTCAGGATTCGTCGCGTATTTCAAAGCCGGGATATACGCATTGCGCTCGGTTTGCGGATTGTCGGGAAACTGCGCTCGCCAATAGAGATGAATGGGTCCATCAGTGGAATTTAAGGGGTGTTCTAAAGCTAGGGAGGCGATCGCAAACGTCTGTGTGGCTCCTGGCATATAGCTGACGGTTCCAGCCTCAATATGGAGTCCGGGTGATAGTCGCCAATCACCTGAATGGTCAAAATCATCATCCACAATAACGACTTCATCAGGGCCGAATGAAAAGTCGGTCGCCTGAGCGCAAGTACTTAGGGTCAGCAAGCCAATCGCCAGCCCACCCAGGCAAAATATTGGTCGATGCAGCATAAGCGTCCTTAGCAAATACGCCATTGAGTCTGTTCAAAATATGCCCGTGACCTGGTTCCGACCACCGCTGCTGGGGCGGTGAAGACTAGATTAGATGCCTGACAGATTTTGAAGACTTTTGAGGTGTGTGATCTCAGAGATAGGTGCGACGAAGCAAGCTTTAAGATACTGAAGCTGATGGATGCCGCTCGCAAAGAGCCAGCATGCTTGTGCGGCGGTGCAACAGATACGAAGTGTGATGGTGTGGAGAGGGCGGTGTTAGCGCAATGAAAAAATGGATGCTGTTGGTGCTGCTGTCGCTATCGATGTTTGTCGTGGTGATTGACACCACCATCATGAATGTCTCGATCTCAGCCCTGGTCGAGGACCTCAACACCACTGTCGTGGGTATTCAATCGGCAATCTCTTTGTATGCACTGGTCATGGCGTCGTTTATGCTCATCGGCAGCACCCTGGCCGATCGCTTTGGCAAGCGGCTGACTTTTTTGACCGGCATCGTCATTTTTGGGATTGGGACCTTTACCGCCTCGCTAAGCCAAACGCTGGGCATGTTGGTGATCGGCTGGTCAGTTTTAGAAGGGCTAGGCTCCGCTTTGATGGTGCCTAACTTGCAGAATTTACTGCGCGATCGCTATCAGGGTAAAGACTTAGCCTTTGCCTACGGCATTATCAGCGCGGTGAGTGCAGTGGGGGCAGCCCTGGGCCCAATTATGGGGGGCTATTTGACGACCTTTCACAGCTGGCGTTGGGCTTTTCGTTTGGAGGTCTTGGTGGTCATTGCGGTGCTGGTAATGAGTCGCAGCATTCCTGGCGATCGCCCGGAAAATCCACCTCGATTTGATGTGCTGGGGGCGCTGCTGTCGATTACGGGCTTTTCCACTGTGGTGCTGAGTATTTTGATGGCTCAATCCTATGGCGTCTGGCTAGCGAAGCAACCGCTGGTCATCGGTTCCCTGGCGATCGCGCCCTTTGGTCTCTCTGTCGTGCCCTTTATGTTTGGCGGCGGGGTGATCACGCTGATGCTCCTGCTCCTGTGGGAACGTCATCTAGAGAGGCATGATCATGTGGGCTTGTTCAAACCCTCGCTATTTCAGGTGCCAGGATTGCTGTCGGGCTTTGCGGTGCGATTTTCGCACATGGGTCTCATGGCGTCGTTCTTTTTCATCTTGCCGCTGCTTCTCCAGCTCACTTTTGAGTTCACTGCGATGGAGACAGGCATTGCCCTGTTGCCGCTGTCCATTTCGATTCTGATATTTGCGATCGCGGGGGCGCGATTATCCAGCCGCTTTCGGGCCAAGCGCATCATTCAGGTCGGTTACATTTTGGCCATTCTGGGCTTGTTGCAACTGCTGGCCACAGTGCAGCTCAATGCGACCCCCAGCCAGCTAGCCAATGGCGTCGTCTTCGGGATTGGCTCCGGACTGATCGCTTCCCAAATTTTGAACCTCATTCTGTCTTCGGTGGATGAAGCTGACACCACCGCGACGGCGGGTCTCAATTCCACCTTTGAGCAACTGGGTAATTCGGTTGGTGTGGCTTTAGTCGGGGCGATAATGCTCGGAACTTTACTGGTGGGTTTACAGCGGGGCGTAGCTCAGGACGATGTGATTCCTGCTGATCTGAAACCCACGATCCTTGCGGGACTGGAAAGCCGTGTACAGCTCGTCTCCGATACCCAGGTCGAAGCGGCACTAGAGCAGTCACCCCTGTCACCGGAAGTCAGCGATCGCATTGAATTGATATACCGTGCCGAGCGGATTCGGGCATTTCGTGGCGGCATGGTGTTGCTGATTTTCATTGCGCTGCTGGGCCTGGTGCTTACCCCTGGTTTGACCAATCTCAAGCTGGGATAGACTGACGAGCCCCATCAGAAATCGCCTTAAATCCAGACGGGTATGCGAACAACAACAATCGAGATGGCAGATGAGGTTTATCGGTTATTACTTGGGCTGGACGGTCTGCTTATTGCTCATTGAGCTGAGCATTGCCCTCTGGGTGAACGATGACTTTGTGCGCCCCTATTTAGGGGACGTGTTAGTGGTGATTTTGATCTATGCCTTCGTCAGAGCGTTTTTCAAAGTGGCGATTGTGCCCGCCGCCCTGGGGGTTTTGGTTTTCGCCTTTGGGGTCGAATTCCTGCAATATTTCAAAATCGTTGAGGTATTAGGTTGGGAAGCTTCCGCGATCGCTCGCACCATTATCGGCACAACTTTCACCTGGGAAGATTTGATCGCCTACACCGTCGGCGTCGGCATTTTGCTGGCGTTAGAAAAGTCCTTTGGCCCCTACCGTCGGGAATGGTGGGCGATCCCCTAAACCTTTGCTACACCGCTCAGCCAAAGTGAGAAACCTCCATGTCGCCATGGCTTTACACCGTCCGCGAGCGCTGTACCCCGGCTCATAGCGAGGGCTGGGCCAATTATGTTGAATGGTCGGGATTCACCCACATCAGCGAACTCGTGACCCTCGATACGATGCTGTGCAGCGATCGCATCGACAACTTGCTCCCCACCGATTGGCAGTACAACGTCCAGGCCGACTTTCGCTTGACCTGGTTCACCGATCTGGATTACCTGCGTCAGCGCTGTCCCCTGCGCCCCGGGCGTGACCAACTCATTGCCGCCATCGAACAACCGGCTACGGTACTAGCGCCACCGGTTGATTTCAGCCCCTGCGGTTTCGACATTGTGGATGCGGCCGGTGAAATCAGTGTCTTAACCAACTGCGGCCGCTTTCCAGGCATTTTTGCGCCTGGGGATGTCAACGCGATGGGGCTGATTGATGAGTTTGAGATGGCTACAGCGATCGCCCACCAAGTTCGCCAGGCCTTTCCGGATGAGCCCCATTGCCAAGGTTGTCGGGTGTGGCAAGTAGCACGGCGGATCACGGTCTGAGCTGGCTCGATGTCCCCAAAAATCAGTACTACTCACACTGCGCCACAGCGCCAAAATTAAAGTTTTGAACTGAGTCGCGGCTCACATCCCAAGATTGTCGATATTGTCATGGAGTGAATGATTGGGTGCCTACGCCGAACCATCAAACCCTTTGTGTTGAGGTGACAGTCTATGTCTGAAACCCCCTCTGGTGAAGAATTTAGCGCAGAATCGTCGGCTCCACCGAGTGCCCAAAAGAGCAACAATGTAATCTGGATTCTGCTGGGATGCCTGGGCTGTGGTGGTTTGGGCGTGGTGTTTCTGGGGATTTTGATGGCGATCGCCCTCCCCGCATTCTTAACTCAGGCTGACCGAGCGCGAGAATCGGAAGCGAAAACTTACGTCGGGGCCATGAGTCGCGCGCAACAAGCCTACTTTCTGGAGAATGGGGCCTTTGCTCAGTCCATCGAGGAGTTGCAAATCGGCCCGTTGACCAGCACCATCTACCGCTACACCCTGGACGTGGATGCCAGCGGTACCAGTGTGCTGATTACCGCAGTCCCGCCAGAAGACCCCATCAATCACTATGTCGGGTCGGTCTTTGTGGTGGGTGATAGCCCAGAGACTATGACCACGGTGGCCCAGATTTGTGAGAGTCCGGAGACCTTCACAGTAGCCCCCACCTTCAATGCTGAAACGGGCGCGATCGACTGTCCCCCTGGCTCAACCCCGCTCTAACTCATCACGAGCGAAATTTTGCGGAACTGAACCACAGCGTTGCAGTCTGACAATGGCAGCTGTCTTCACTGCAAGCTAACGAATTAGGCTGGCCCTAGCGGCTGTTGCGATCGCCTGACATCAACTTTTCTTTTCCTCCGGGATGCTGCCATCATGGTTTGAAGTGAACGAAGGCCAACGGTTGACGGGTCTCGTGGGGAGGCTGTTTGCTGTGGTGCCTGGTTGTCTGCCCCCTGCTGCCGCCAATCTTTGCCATGCCAACCTTTCAAAACGCTTTCATCTCCTACGGTCGTGCCGATAGCAAAGCCTTTGCCGCGACGCTGAATGAACGGCTGATGGCCGCCGGACTCACCATCTGGTTTGACTTTGAAGACATTCCCCTGGGAGTGGATTATCAAAAGCAAATCGACGACGGCATTGAGAAAGCCGACAACTTTCTGTTTTTGATCTCGCCCCACGCCGTCAACTCCCCTTACTGCGGTCTGGAAGTAGAACTGGCGATGAAACGGGGCAAGCGCATCATTCCCCTGCTGCATGTGGAGCAGATTAGCCGCGAAACCTGGCAAGAGCGGAATCCCAACGGCACCGACGAGCAGTGGGCCGAATATCAAGCGGCGGGTAAGCATTCCAGCTTTGCCAACATGCACCCCGCCATCAGCAAAATCAATTGGGTCTACTTTCGCGAAGGTATCGATGATTTTGAAACGGGATTGCAGGGATTACTCGACATCTTTGCGCGACAGCAAGATTACGTTCGGCAGCATACCGAACTGCTCGCCGCCGCCCTCACATGGGAGCAACATCAAAAACGCACCCAATATCTACTCACAGGGCAGGCACGGCAAAGTGCCGAAGCCTGGCTGCAAGTCCGCTTCCCGGAAGAACAGCCGCCCTGTGTACCGACGGATTTGCACTGCGAATACATCACCGAGAGCATCAAAAACGCCCAAAACTTGATGACTCAGGTGTTTTTGGCCCATGCGGAGGACGACGCTGAGGTGATGCAGCAAATTCGCCGCCGCCTGCAGCGGGAAGGGATCACTGTGTCGACTAGTGCCACCGACATTCGCATGGGAGAAGACTTTCAGCAGGCCATCAATCACGGTATTGAGCAGGCGGATAATCTGGTGTATTTGAT
>CAZFWL010000241.1:0-5325 GCA_964522775.1 uncultured Halomicronema sp. | reverse complement strand
CTGTGTTGGCTGACGGTCTCTCGCCATTAAGGAACCATGCCTCGCTCAATCCTCACTTGGTCACGACCTATGACTTGTTGCTACGCCATCAGACTCACGCCAAAGCGCTGATTCCTGAGCAAGTGATCCAGTTGGGAGCGCTACCGACGAGTAAGGTATTGCGTCAGTGGCTCGCTGAAACGGATCCTCAACGGTGGATCGTTGAGGGGAATGGTCGTAACCGGGATCCCCTCCATGGACGGGGGGCAATTTTGCCCGTAACACTGGATAGCTTGAACCACCAGATATCACTTCAGCCGTTCCATGTCGGCACCTCAAACTCAGCCTATTGGCAAAGTTGGCTGCAACGGGAGGCGATGGCTCGTCAATCCTTAAATGACGCCTTGGCTCCTTTAAGCGCACAGTTTGAAGGCAAGCTGAGTTGGTTGTTGCCGACGCTGTTGCCGCCCGAGACCCCGCTGATGATTGCCAACAGCATGCCGGTGCGGGATGTGGAATGGTTTTGGCCGCCCAGTGATCGCGGCATTCGACCATATTTCAGTCGGGGAGCCAACGGCATTGACGGAACCCTCTCGACCGCACTGGGTGTCGCTCACCACCACGGCCAGGCCGTATTACTGACGGGCGACTTGGCGCTCTTGCACGATAGCAATGGCTTTTTGAATGCGCGAACTCGTTCGGGACAT
This sequence comes from uncultured Halomicronema sp., assembly GCA_964522775.1. GTDB lineage: Bacteria > Cyanobacteriota > Cyanobacteriia > Phormidesmidales > Phormidesmidaceae > Halomicronema. Next base: position 4,639 of record CAZFWL010000241.1, on the reverse strand, counting down.
TTGACGATATTGCTGGTGAACAACCAGGGCGGTGGCATTTTTGAGAGCTTGCCGATTGCCCAGTTCGAGCCACCGTTCGAGAAGTTCTTTGCGACGCCACAGCAGGTAGATTTTGCGACGCTAGCAGCGGCTCATCAGGTCGATTACGAGTTGATCACCCATTGGTCGATGCTAGCCGATCGCCTCCACGAGCTGCCGACTGCTGGGGTGCGACTGCTAGAGCTGCGGTGCGATCGCAAATTTGATGCCCAGTTCCGGGCCAAGTTACTGCAAACAGCAGGTGATTTCACGATCACGTAAGGCAAAGACTCGCCATCCGTCAGCTTTCCATGTCGGCGACGGATTTGGGTACCCCAGCGGTGAGCACTTCATTGCCCGTGGCCGTCACCAGCACGTCGTCTTCGATGCGGATGCCGATGCCACGCCAGCGATCGTCGACCTGCGGTTGCCCTTCTTCCGGTTCATAGTCAGGTGTGACATAAATGCCGGGTTCAACGGTGACGACATTGCCCACTTCAAAGGGTTTCCAGGTTTTGTCAGGATTTCGTAGAACGCCCGTATCGTGGACATCTAACCCGAGGAAATGGCCCGTACCGTGCATGAAAAAGGCTTTGTGCTTTTTCTCTTCGATCAGGGTGTCCACATCACCAGCGAGAAGTCCGAGTTCCACGAGTCCTTCGGTGATCGTCCGCACGGCAGCATCGTGGCAGGCGTTAAACGGATTGCCAGGCTTCACTGCCGCGATCGCCTTAAGCTGAGCTTTCAGCACCAATTCGTATAAAATGCGCTGCTCGTCACTGAACTTGCCTGAAACAGGGAAGGTGCGGGTAATGTCGGCGTTGTAGTAGTCGATGCAGCCCCCAGCATCAATCAGCAATAGGTCACCCGCCTGCATCTGTCGGTTGTTTTCCACATAGTGCAAAATGCAGGCGTTGTCGCCCGATGCCACGATGGAGGGATAGGCTGGATTACCGCCTGCGAGCTTAAACAGGTGCTCCATTTCGGCCTGGATTTCGTATTCATAGCGGCCGGGTTGGGCAATTTCGCGAGCATAGTTGTGAGCTTTGACGGACACGGCGATCGCTTGCCGCATCAAGTCAATTTCCTCTGCTCCTTTTACCCGGCGCTGGGTTTGAAGCAGTAGCTTTCCGTCTTCGAGGGCGACTGGCCCCGTGCCCCGCTTCACATAGCTGGCCAGGAGTCGCCGCCAGTGCTGGAGAATTTTGCCGTTGAGCGCTTCATCGTGGCCAAAGTGATAGTAGAGGCGATCGCTTCCCTTCAAGTACTCAGGCAGCTTTTCATCCAGTTCGTTGAGCGGGAAAACGGCGTCGGCTCCTAGTGCTTCCTTAGCGGCATCAACGCCTAATCTTCGGCCTGACCAAATTTCCTTGTCTTTATCCTTAGGCCGCACAAACAAGACGAAGTGATTTTCTTCGTGGTGCGGGGCGAACACAGCCACTGCGCCCGGTTCGTCGAACCCAGTGAGGTAATAAAAATCGCTGTCCTGACGAAAGTTGTGCTCAACATCGTTGTGCATCACTGCCAGTGGCGCACTGGCAAAAATGGCGGTGCCGCTGCCAATGTGCGACATGAGAACCTGACGACGCTGCTGATAAACCGACGACATAATGAATTTTTGAGTGACAAGATTTAGAGAAATGGCGGATACGCCAATGGAAGCGCTACGACGCTGCCCCCGGTGGCGATAGACTGGCTTTTCGAATAACGATCAGACGGTCAATCACCTTTGATTAACCACCATAACGCTTGCCACTACACTTGGCAGTACTCACCACCGCAACGCCTGTGGATGCACACTGCCGTGCCGCCGATTAGCTCATGATCTGAATGACCATCCCGCTACTGGGCAAACTCCCTGTTGAGAGAGAAACTGTACTGCCGCTTTGGCGCGTAGGCGTACCACTCATCAGATCTAAAAACGGCTGCAGTCCGGCAATGTCACAGGTTTCGTCGTCAGCGGCGGAGGTGCGGTAATGGGTGGGAATGATGATACGGGGATTGAGCGCGCGAATGGCAGCGACAGCTTCCTCCGCATCATAGGCTTTGGGGCCGCCTCCCACCGGTACGAGCATGACATCGGGGCGTCCGAGCTGAATCTGCTCTTCGACCGACACCGGAGCGGCAGCACCGCCCATATGCACGAAGGTGAGTCCTCCCTGTTCCCAGCGCCAGATCAAGTTCTTGCCAAACCGACGGCCGCCCTCGCGATCGTGATCCACTTCCACGGACTTCATGCGGATGGGGGGGAGTTCGTATTCGCCCTGCTGAGAGAGAATTGGCGGATTGCCAGGCAGTCCTTCCAACAGACCACCTTCGTCAAATAAACGACTGCTAATCAACACGACGTCAGAGGGCACGGCGGGTGAAGCGTAGCCTGCTGTGCAGCCGATCGAGCGGAAGGGATTGGTCAAAATGCGGCGACCGTTACCCTCGAACAAAAAGCTAGTGTGGCCGAGCGATCGCACTGTTACGCCAGAACTTTGTGCCTGTGCCGATCGCCAAGTCGAGGTCAGCCCCAAGCCGAGTGCCGTCGCAAACCCCATGCCAAATTGCCGTACAAACCGTCGTCGTTGCATCTTTCCCCTACACTCCACGTCCACAAAGAAAGCTAGTTTACTGGTTGTAATTAAGCGTCATCATCCTATCGTTTTGCGGCAACCTTCGTCGCCGTGATCGTTTCAGGTCATCACTGCCAGCCACTTTATCGAAGGCAACCCTTGAGTTGTCCCAGATTTTGGCGAAGCTAGCTGCTCTGTTGTTGACGATAGTCAGCGGTTTTTGTGCCTAGACTCAATTTTGAATTAAACCGGGATGTGGAGCCTCTGTAAAGTTTGGTGACGGTTTGTGGGCAGCCTAAGACGAGATGGATAAACCTCGAGAAGCTCAACATGAGACCTTCCCGTCACGACCAGGCTGGCTTTACGCTGCTGGAGATCTTAGTCATCGTGGTAATCGTCGGGATCTTGGCGGCGATCGTCGCTCCTTCGTGGCTGCAATTCTTCGCTAACCGCCAAGTCGAGGCTGTCCGTGACGAGATTCATCAAGGCATTCGCCAGGCGCAAACCCAAGCGATCGCCCGCCGCGCTACCTGGCAATTCACGATTCGTGAGCAGAATGACCAGATGGAATGGGTAATTCATCCCCAAGTGATTGCGGTGGATAATATCTCGCTCTGGCAGACCTTCGATCCCAAAATTACGGTCGATTGGCAGAACACCACAACCTCTGATCAGGAGCAGATGTATGCGATCGCCTTTGATTTCCAGGGGACTGTCGAGGCCCAAAGCATCATCACCGTGGAAGATCGGGCGGACATTGCCAGAAAGAAGTGTGTTTTGATCAACAACCTGCTGGGTCGAACCTCGAATGGTGAGGAATTGGCGGTGCCTCGTCGGGGTTTGGAATGCTTTTAGACGCAGAACGTTATGTGCTGCCAGCGGGACTAAAAATCACAAAGTTGGCGATCGCCCTCACTCAAGTTGGCATTGGTCTGTAGATAGTCGGCGACCCAAAGACAGGCATAATCGACTGGATCGAGGGCCATGATGGCTGGTAAATTCCAGCGGATGACGGTGTTGTCGTTGCTGGCGGAAAACAGGTACTGACTATCAGGACTGAAGGCCAGACGTAGCCCCTTGGCTGTGTGGCGATCAAGGGTTTTCTGTAGCGTGCCCTCGGGGCTCCACAATTTGATGGTGTTATCAGCGCTGCCAGTGGCGATATATAGCTCGTTGAGCACTGGCAGGAGTGACTTAGGGGCAAAGGTCACATCCCGAACGATGTTGGTGTGGCCTGTGAGCACCTGCATCGATTCGCCCGTAGTGGTATCCCATAGCCGTACGGTGCGATCGTCACTGGCCGATGCGAGGACGCGCCCGTCCGGCAGAAAGTCGAGATCGTTGATTCGACTCTCATGGCCTGATAGATCGATACTGCTAGAGTCCTTTGTCATCGCTGTCAAGCGAATCGTTTTGCCCTCGCTAATGGCCAACTGGTTGCCCTGGGGATGCCAGGCGAGACTACTGGTGAGGCGGCTCTGGGTCGGGATGGTTGAGATTTGCGTGCCATCGAGTTGAAACCGACGCACGACTTGATTCTCGCTACTAATGGCAAATTCGGATGCGGTGGGATGAAATGCTGGTTGGCCGGATAAGCGAGTATCGCCAGTAATGGTGCTAATGAGGGTGCCATCGGGTTGCCACAGGCGCACAGTACCGTCGAAGCTGGATGAGGCCAAATGGGTACCGTCGGGACTGAAGGCCAGATAGATAATGGGGGCACGGTGTCCGGAAAGAGTTTTAAGTAGCGTGCCGTCGGGCTGCCAGAGTTTGATCAGACCATCGCTGCCTGCTGATGCCAATGTCTGCCCATCGGGACTCACCGCGATCGCAATGACCGCTGCTGAATGGTTGCCCACGACGCGGTAGAGCGGCGATTCTAGCTGCCACACGATGGGAGCTGGATCATCAATGCGGCCTGACGAGATTAAGGTGCGCCCATCGGGGCTAAAGTCCAGCGATCGTCCCGCCTCTACCATGCCCGGATAAGTCTGCACTGGCTCGCCATTGAGGGGCCAAAACCGCAGTTCATCATCCTCGCTAGTGGAAACTAACTGTTG
>CAZFWL010000240.1:598-5330 GCA_964522775.1 uncultured Halomicronema sp. | reverse complement strand
AAGACAACCAGAGGATTTGTGCGCAGCTACGATCGTTGCTTGCATCTCTCCAGTTTGAAGTTCATACGGCGACCACTGGAATCGAGGGATTACTTACATACAATCGTGAGTTACCTCATCTAAAAATCGGCTTACCAGAGAATCTTTAGGTCCCTTTTCCTTATAGTCCTCTAACGTCGTAATTTGCTCGGTTTGTAGTTGAGAGCCAACAACCTGGACTTCAATTGGACGAATTTCACCTAGTTCCTCAGAAAGGTCATTGACTAACTCTTCAGTGAGCTCAGTAGACAGTGGATAAGGCGTGTCTTTTGTCAGAGATTGAAAAACTGATTCAGCCTCTTTACGAGTGAAGTTTCCTAAGTAAAAGAGAATGCTCTTGTCAAGAATATTGTTGTTGATAACATCAAAGTTAATCAACCTGTCATTACACTCTAAAAGGTAATGTAGATAATCTTCTCTCAGAGAGAGAATGACTTTGACATAAGGAATATCTAGGCACTGCTTCAGAAACGTGTAAAAGGAACGACGCTGTGACGGCTCCTTGTGGACAAAGAAGAACTCCTCAAACTGGTCAAAAATTAGAACGACCGTTAAATTTTGCTCAACACTATTGCGCAGCTGCTTCAGCATCTCCTGGGGCGATTCGAGCATTTGCGGTAGGCTAGCCAAGCCGACTTCTTTCAAGACTGCTACAAGTTCTCGGCTCAGATGCTCTGTCCAATTGGTGTAAACCTGCTGTAAGACCGTAATGACGGATCGAGTATCTAGCGTAATGGGGTCAAGGGAAGGAATTAAGCCTGCCTGCACAATGGAGCTTTTTCCCACCCCTGATTGACCATGCAGCACAATGAGTTTTTGATCAGCGCGACCAAGTCGCTCAATTAGTCGATTCACACTTCCTAGGCGACCAGAGGCAGCTATTTCCTGAGAAACTCGATGCTTCTTTTGCGAAGTCGCTCCTACCAAAGCTGGATTCGCACTTTCGCGCTTGGGTTGCAATCTGCCCGCGCCCACGAAAGCTCTAAACCCATACTGTTGTTCTAGAGAACGATACTCTAAGCGGATATCAAACGCTTTTAGATACTCTTTTTGCTCGAAATAATAAGTGCGCAGCGTTCTGAGAATTTGAATATAAAGCGGCGGATCATAATCAGGACGAGCTTCAGTCCGGGCCGCTTCCAAAGTTTCAATTGCAGCTTGATGCTGCTCCAGAGCCCATTGAGCTTGCCCTAGCGTAAATAGGTGCCATCCCCCGTTAAATGATTTGTGCCAGTCGACATAGCCTCGCCTGGCCGGTGATGTCTCCACAGGCTCATTCGCGATTGCAGCTTCTAATAACTGAATTGCCTGTTCTGCAAATCTCCTCGCACCTTCCCAGTCAGATTTGCCTAGTAGTGCTTCTGCAATCAAGCCACTGGCTTGAGCTTGGCGATAGTGATCCTCTATATCTTGGTTGAGTGTTAATGACTTGCGCCCGATAGACTCTAGCTTGTCCCACTCTTTCAGGCGTTGGAGAGCCTCACCTAACGGGTTGATAAACTTTGCAACGAGTTCTGTAGCATTTTCTGACTCAAAGGCTGCGATCGCCTTTCTGAAAAATTGTGCAGCTTTCTGGCAAGATTCATCATATTCTGAACGATTCTCTACAGCATAAGTGCGCCACCACAGCCCCATCTGGTAAGCCACACAGGCATAATGTGACGGTTCTATATCCGTCGGCCAAAGGCTAAGGCTCCGCTCTAAGTATTCGCGAGACCCAGATAGCAAATTCCCTTCAGCTAGACCGACCAGAAACTCTAAGCTGGCCGTGAGTTCTGCACCTAAAGGAATTTGTTGCTGTTGAATATCTGCTCTGGCTAGATGGACTTCTGTACTGAGTCGAGAATCTGCCCGTAATTCCAGCGCTAGTTCATTGAGAAAGGGGGCCGCCCCCATCTCGAAAAATTCATTGAAGATATCATTTGCGACAGCTTGAACAAAACTCGTTAAATCATGGGGGGAAACATCAAACTCAACGACTGAGGCCCAGCTTTCTAGATCCGGAACCTGCTTAATGAGCTTTCTTAAAATATCGTCGTTAACCCACAACAGCAGCGGAAAGGCAAAGGACTTACGGAATTCCTCACGAACTTGGTTCGTCGAAGCGAGAACGGTATCAATTTCCCGGACTGTCTCTAAACCAAAAACCGCTAACGCTTGAGGATGACTAGCATCAATTGCCGTTGAGATCGCGGTATAAAGCGTTGTAGATGTGGGTGGGAGTTCAAGCTCTTGAATTTCTAAATCACACTTGTGCCGTAGCTGTTGCATCATGCGTTCTCGCAGGAAGGCATAGTTGCAGCGCACCAGGATGAGCGAAAATTCTCCTTGTGAAAGGAGAATTGCCCTTGCCAAGGTATTAATTGACTGTTTGTTATGAAGAGAGATTTGATCAGAATGAGGGGGTTCACTCATGGATTAACTCCTTCGCATCACCAATAATTGGATTGATGTCAAACCACCGCTCTTCGGCGTCACGGTATTCAAAAACAAAGAGACTGCGTAGCAGATTCTGATAGTCAGTTTCACCTCGTACCGATTTGCTGTTAGCTACTCGGCGCAGTAGCGCCCACTCATCTTCAGTGACGGCCAGATGCAATTCGTTACGGCGCTGCTGAATCACGCTCTCAATGCAATCTTTAGTAATCGGTGGATCTTGACGTTGTAAACAACGATAGAACAACATCAATAAACCGCGCGCATGTCCGCCACTAATTTGACAAAGCCGGTCTAATGTTTCCGGAGCGTCAACAACTTGGGTGGTTGACGACAGCCTTTCTTCTGCTGATAAATCAGGAAAAGCTCTTGCCAGGATCATTTGTTTGAGTAACTCAATGCCGTCTTCATGCCGACTACCATCGCGATAACGCACAGGCACCATCGGCAATACCTTAGGATCAACGCCAAAGCGATTGGTCAGTCGCCCTAAATCGTTAGAAAAGACGAGCACTAATGGCAACGTATAGACCAAGTGACAATTCAGACTCTTGAGTTGTTCTCCCCGATCTACAAACAGGTATTCTGGTTGTGTTTTGCCTGCAGCGCGCGGAGTGTTATCTACTCGATCTAGATTGTCCACCAGCACAACCAATCCTTTCTGGCCACGCTTTTTAAGCTCTTCGCGAGCGCGACCAAATAACTCTGTATTGATGGATTCCAAAATACTGTTAGTGCGTGGCTCCAAATACTGCCGCAGCTGACTCCGCAACTTTGGACTCTCTTTAGTTTTGGCAGTAATTTTTCCAATACCAATTGATAGCTCTGCTTCCGAGCCAATCTCAACTGGCGTCTGCAACAAATCGACAACTTCCGAAAACAAATTTGCAAAGTATCCGGGCTTAAGGCGAATTCCAGTCGCCTCTAAGCTGGCACTGACTTGACGGGCAATCGCCAACAAGATATCCGTAATATCAATATCAGCCAAGTCTAAATCTTGACTCGACTCAAAATAAACAACATGAAAACCTTGCTCTTCAAGATTTCTCTTAAGGCACATGAGCTCTGTCGACTTTCCACAGCCGATATGTCCTGTAAATAGCTGGCAAGTCGCCTCTTCCGGTGAGAGGAGTGTAATAGTTCGTTCTAGCTCTCGAATAATGTTGCTGCCCCGAACCGAGGAAAAATCGATATAGAACTTTTTGTCTTCTGATTTGCTAGCCACTAAGGCCCGACTGGGGTTGCAGGCTTTGAAAAACCTGGGCAAGTCGAGGTTCATAACTTAATGTTTTTATACGGCAGATGCTTTATAGCTGCCCATATTTTAATTTCGGTCAACTGTGAAAAGCTGTTAAAGATCACAAAAAATTGATGAAACGCAAGATCGGTATGAGGCATTTACACTTCATCACCGGATATTTGGAGCGGTAAGGATCAAACAATCAATCCAGCTCTCAAAATATCAGCAAATGAGTCATGAATTCATGACAAAAACGCGGGTTGCTTCAGATTTATTGAAGAATTGCCTGTGAACTTTGACCGCACATATTAGGATGCCCCTGAGCAACCACAGCCAAGAGGGCAAAAAGCATATGTGTGGAATTGGTGGAGTCATCTATGCTGATCCCCAACGACCTGTTGATCCTGATGTGTTGGTAGGCATGGCTGCGATTCAGTATCACCGGGGGCCAGATGGGTTTGGCTATCAGGTGATCGACGATCGCGGCGTGGGCTTTGCCCATGCGCGACTCTCCATCATTGATCTCAATCCCGAACGCGGACGGCAACCCTTTCGCTCGCCCGACGGTCAGTATCTGATTGCCCACAACGGCGAATTTTATGACTACAAGCGTTTGCGGGCAGATTTAGCCTCGCGAGGGTATCAGTTCCGCACCAAGAGCGATACCGAGTTAGTGATGCACCTGACCGATCGCTTTGGCCTTGACGGTGCTCTGCCCTGTCTGCGCGGGGAGTTTGCCTTTGCTCTATACGAGCGGCAGCAAGATCGCTTGACCTTGGTGCGAGATCGCTTTGGTGTGAAGCCGCTCTACTATGCTCAAATTCCCGAAGGCTTGGTCTTTGGCTCTGAGATCAAAGTGGTACTGGCCCATCCGCAGGTGAAGGCGCGGTTTGCGTCTGAAGGGTTGTATCACCAACTCATGCAAACCATGGTGCCGGGTACCACCTGCTTTGAGGGCATTTATGCCGTAGAACCGGGTCAAAAAATTACCGTGCAGCGGCGAGATGGTGAGCTGCT
>CAZFWL010000240.1:0-588 GCA_964522775.1 uncultured Halomicronema sp. | reverse complement strand
CACAAAGAGCAATATTGGGATCTCGACTTTCCGTTGCAGGGTACCCGCGACTTGCACCGCAACGAAACCGACTACATCGAAGAGTTTCGGGCGCACTTTGTCGAAGCGATTCAATTGCGGCTGGAGGCGGATGTGCCAGTGGCCTGCTACCTCTCTGGAGGAATTGATTCCTGCTCCATTATGGGAGTGGCGGCGGCCTGCCAGCAGTCTCCAGTCAAGGCGTTCACCATCGGCTTTGACGACACGGATTACGACGAGACGGCGATCGCTCGCGAAATGGCCGAAGCCGTGAGAGCGGATCAAGACATCCTCGCGGTGGATGGCACTCAGCTGTACGACCACTTTGCCCGCACCATTTGGCATACCGAGCGCAGTATTTACAACACGTTTACCGTGGCCAAAATGCTGATGAGTGAGCATGTCCGCGACGCCGGTTACAAAGTCGTCATCACGGGCGAAGGGTCGGACGAGCTGTTTGCTGGGTATCCCCAACTGCGCCTCGACATGATTTTGCACGGCATGGACGATGCTTCACCCGAAGAACGGGCGGGGTTAGAAGCGTGGCTGGCTGAGAGTAATCGCCTATTC